>DASYQW010000113.1 GCA_036005065.1 Candidatus Methylomirabilota bacterium
GCGTACTGGTGGGTCCTCGTCCTGCTCGCCATGGCGGGCCTCCTCTCCTGGCAGCTCATCACCCGGTCGGACGCCGGTCGCCTGGCGGTCGACCGCTGGCTGCTCACGCTGCCGGCCGTCGGGAATCTCCTTCGCAAGATCGAGGTCGGACGCTTCGCGCGGACCCTGGGCACGCTGCTCCACGCCGGCGTGCCGCTCCTGACCGCCCTCGGTGTCGCCCGGGAGGTGGCCGGCAATCGCGTGATCGCCCTGGCCCTGGGAACGGTCCAGGAGGGGGCCAAGCGCGGCGACGGGCTCGCCCGGCCGATGGCCGAGACCGAGACCTTTCCCCCGCTCGCCATCCACATGGTCCGGGTCGGCGAGGAGACGGGACGTCTGGAGGACATGCTGGGCCGAGTCGCCACGGCCTACGAGACGGAGATCCGCGTGGCCGTCCGTCGGTTCATCGCGCTCCTGGAACCGATCATCATCCTGGCCCTCGGCCTGGTGGTGCTGGGCATCGTCCTCTCGATCCTCCTGGCCATCCTGAGCATCAACGAGCTGCCCCTCTAACCGTCGGAGTGTCATGATCAGGCAAGATCGGATCGAGTCGCACCTCCCCGTGGCCTCCCGTTTCCGCCGGGACCAGCGAGGCTTCACGCTCATCGAGCTTCTGGTGGTCGTGATCATCCTCGGGCTCCTGGCCGCCCTGGTGGGACCCCGCTTCTTCGGCCGCGTCGGGCAGTCCAAACAGGCCGCGGCGCGTGTCCAGATCGAGCTCCTCGGGACCGCGCTCGACCAGTTCAGGCTGGACACCAGCCGCTATCCGACGACCCAGGAGGGCCTCCAGGCACTCCAGGCCAACCCGGGAAACATCAACGGCTGGGAGGGTCCCTACCTCAAGAAGGATGTCCCCCGGGATCCGTGGGGGAACCCCTACCAGTACAAGAGTCCCGGAGAGCGCGGCGACTACGATCTCTTCTCCTATGGCGCCGACGGCCAGCCGGGGGGCGAGGGGGAGAACGCCGACGTCACGAGCTGGGGCAGCGAGAGCAAGCAGAAGTGAGCCGGCGACCGCGTGGGCCAGGCGGCCAGTCGGCGGGCTTCACGCTGATCGAGATCGCGGTCGTGCTCGCGATCCTCTCGGTGGCGGCTGCCCTCGTGCTCCCCGCGGTGGGCCGCGGGAAAGAATCGCTGCGGCTCCGGAGCGAGGCCGGGCGCGTCGCCGCCTTGCTGCGCGAGGCCCGGCAGCAGGCGGTGACGCACCGGCGAGCGACCCGCGTCACCCTCGACCGGGCTCGGAACACCGTGGTGCTCACGGCGGGCGACCCCGATCATCCCCTCCGCCAGCTCGAGATGGCCTCCGGACTCCGCATCAGCGTGCGAACGGGCGGCGAGGTGCTGACCTTCTCCTCCCGCGGCATCACCCGCGAGACTCGCTGGCTCGTCGAAGGATCGAGCGGACGGCGACTGGCGGTGGACGTGGACGCGGTGACCGGCCGGGTCACGGTGGGCCCGGAGACCCGCTCGTGACGGCGCGGCCCGATACCCGTCGCCGCGGGTCGTCCTCGGTCGTCGGCGGGCCTCAACGTATGCGGCATACGCCTCGGCCCGCCTCCTCGGGTTGGCGCGCCTCGGACGGCGGGGCCCCAGCCCCGCGACGTCCTGCGGCGCGCCCCTCGGACCTGCGGCCTACCGCGGCTCGGGTCTCGGCCCGCGAGTCGAGTCGAGCGGGGGGGTTCACCCTCATAGAGGTCCTGGTGGCGCTCATCGTCCTGTCGGTCGCCGTGGTCGCCGTCCTCCAGCTCTTCGGGGGCGGCCTCCGACTGGCCCGCGTCTCGGGCGACCACGTCGCCGCGACCCTCCTGGCGAGCGCGAAGCTCTCGGAGCTCGCGCCGGGCCCCCTCGAGGAGGGGACGATCGAGGGCGCCGAGGGACTCTACCAGTGGACCCGCCGGGTGGCCTTCGAGCCGGCCCTCCTGCCCGTCCAGCCCGGCCCCGGCGACCGCCGGACCGTCCGCCTGGCCCGGATCAGCGTCGAGGTGCGCTGGGGGAAGAGCCGCCGGGTTGAGCTGGTGACCCTGCGCGCCTGGAGCCTCACGTCGTGAAGGCCAGGGCCCCCCGCTGTCCCGGGACCGCGCCGGGGATGACCCTTCTGGAAGTCCTCCTCGCCTTCTCCATCTTCGCCGTCATCGTGGTCGTCATGCTGGCGGGCCTCCGGGTCGGCGTGCGAGCGTGGGAAGCAGGAGAGCGCCGGGCCGCCGTGCAGCAGGAGATGCGCGCCGTGATCGAGCTCCTGACCGAAGCGCTGTCCACTGCCTACCCGTACCGGGGGCGGCTCGGAGGCGGCCTCGAGCGCGTGGTGCTCTTCGTGGGCGAGGCCGCCGAGGTCCGCTTCGTCACCACCGCGCCGCCGCTGGCGCTGGATGCACCCGCCGTCCCGTTTCATGCGGTGACGCTCCGGCACACCGCGGAGAACGAGCTTCGCATCGTCGAGCGCCTGGTGCCCGCCGAGGAGCCGTTCGGCGACAGCCCGCACACCGTTCTCTCTCGCTCCGTCACGGGCTTCCGGCTGCAGTACCGCGACGACCAGGGGCTCTGGCAGGACAAGTGGAGCGGCCAGACGACTGCGGCGCTGCCGTCGGCGGTTCGCGTGGAGCTCACCCTGCGCGAGCGGGGTCGAGCCGAGAAGACTGCCACCTTCCTGGTGCCGATCGCGCTGGGGAAGGTCGCGGCCTGATGAACCGGCCCGGGCCGATGCCCGTCGCATCCCGTCGTCCTCGGTCGTCGGCGGGCCTCAACGTATGCGGCATACGCCTCGGCCCGCCTCCTCCCTGCGTCCTGGGGCTGCTCGGGCCTCGGCCCGGTTCCATCGCCGGATCAGATCACGCCGCTGATCCGAAGGTGACCCTGATGGGCCGGCCCGGCCTCCCGGCTCTAGGGGACGAGCGTGGCCTGGCGCTGATCATCGTGCTGCTCGTGCTGTCGCTGCTCCTGTCGGTCGTGGGCGAGTTCGCCCTGGCCATGCGGCTCGAAGGCACGACCACGGCGAACTTCCAGGCCTCCGTCACGGCGACGTACCTCGCCGAAGCCGGCTACCAGCGGGCCGTGGCCGAGATCCTTCCCGAAGCCATCGCCCACCATCTGGACGAAACCCGGCTCCTCGTCTTCCGCCGCACCCGGATCGAGACCCCGGTAGCGCCCAGCCGACGGGACATCGCGCTGGGTGCTGGGCGATTTTCCTACCGGATCAGCGACGAGGAGGCCCGGCTGAATCTGAACCGCGCCTCTCCGGACATCCTCCATCGCCTCTTGACCGAGCTGGGCGTCGAGCGGCAGATCCGCGACGTGATCGTCGACTCCATCCTCGACTGGCGGGATCCGAACGAGGAGCACCGGCTCAACGGCGCCGAGAGCGAGTACTACCTGGCGCTTCCCGTGCCTTACCGGTCGAAGAACGCCGACTTCGACACGGTGGACGAGCTGCTCCAGGTACGGGGGGTGACGCCGGAGATCTTCTATGGGCGACCCGAATCACCGGGCCTGCGGGAGTACCTCACGGTCGCCGGCACCGGGGCCATCAACATCAACACCGCCAGCGATGTCGTGCTCCGGACCATGGGGTTCGCCCAGCCGGAGGTCGATCTCCTGAAGGCCGGCCGACCCTACTTCGACCTTTCCACCCTCTCCGCTCAGCTCCGGCGCGGGGCTCAGCGAACGCGCTCCGACACCTTCCGCATCGAGGCGACCGGACAGGTAGGCGGCCAGGGCCGCCGCACGCTCACGGTCCTCGTCCAGCGGCGCCCGGACCGCGCCGCCACCGGGGTGCAAGTCGCCACCCTGGGCTGGCAGTGGAAGGATGAGGAGGTCCCGCGGTGAGGGCGGGCACCCGCCGCGTCGGGACATGAGCGACATCATCGGGCTGGTGCTGCGCGAAGACCGTCTCGACGGCGTCGTGGTCCGGCGCCAGCTGCGCCGCGCCCACGCGCTCACCACCTTCAGCCTGGCCGTCGGGGACCAGCTCGAGGCGGCGCTCCGCGCCAAGCTCCGCGAAGCCGGCGTGCGCACCCGCCGGGTCCACGTCGGGATTCCCCGCCGACGCGCGGTGGTCAAGGTCATCGAGCTACCGACCGTGGCCGGCGCCGACCTTCGACGGATGGTCGGCTTCGAGCTGGAGCGGCACCTGCCATTCCCGGCCTCGGAGGCGGTTTACGACTTCCACGTCGTGGAGCAGACGCCCGGCCAGCCGGTCCGCGTCCTCCTCGTGGCGGTCGAGCGCCGCGCGTTCGAGCGGGTCGCCCAGCTCTGCCGGGAAGCCGGGCTCGTCCTGCGGCTCGTGGACGTGACGATCCACAGCCTGGCGGCGCTAGCCGCGCCGGAGGCGGGCACCGGGCCGGGGGAAGACCGCGTCGTCCTGCACCTCGAGGAAACCGAAGCGGAGCTCGCCGTCGTGCGGCACGGGCGCCCGCTCTTGAGCCGGGCGTTCGCGCTTCCGCCGAACGGGAAGGAACGGGGCCACGTGCTGATCGAGGAGCTCCGGCGGAGCCTCGGCGGGCTGCGGGTAGCCGACCGCGAGGCCGTGGCCGACATGATCGTGACCGGCGGCGCCCTGCCGGAGACCGACCTGGTGGACCTGCCGATCCACACGGCCATCAGCCTCCCGCCGGGCGTGAGCGGCCTCCCCGAGGACTCGCCGCTCGTGCCGGCCCTGGCCGTGGCGCTGCGGCGAACCGATCGCGGGGCGCTCCGCACCAATCTGATGCCGGATGAGCTGCGGCCGCGGCCGTTTCCCTGGCCGGTGGCGCTCACCGCCGGACTGGCCGGGCTCACCCTCTGTCTCGCTCTCGCGGTCCCGGCCCTGACCATGATCCGGGACGAGCGTCAGCTCCAGACCCTGAACCAGGCCATCGAGCGCCTCGCGCCGACCGTCCGCGAGGTGGAGCAGCTCGTCAGCGCGGTCGAGCGGACGCGGCGTGAGGTCGAGACGCTGCGTAGCTTCGAGGCGCAACACGTCCGGGCTCTGCCGCTCCTGCGGGAGCTGACCGAGCTCCTGCCGGCCGACGTCTGGCTCACCAACCTCTCCATGGACCAGAAGGGGATCGAGCTGGCCGGCTTCGCGGCCTCGGCTGCCCCGCTGATCCCGCTCCTCGAGGCCTCACCCACCCTCGAGCGCGTGGAGTTCACCTCACCGGTAACCAAGGGGCGCGACCGCGAGCAGTTCCGGCTCAAGGGAACGTGGGAGCGATCCCCCGCCGCCTCCCCCCCGCCGGCGTCGGCGGAGCCCGTCGGCCCGACACGCCAGCCCGGGGTGGCTCCTCCGGGCGCGCCACCTCCGAGGGCGCGATGACCGTCGCCACCCTTCGTCCCCGCGAGCGGCGCCTCTTGATCATCGGCGGGATCGCCGCCGCCGTGGTCCTGGGGTACATGTACGTCGTGGAGCCGCTCGTGGCACGCCACGAGCGGGTGCGCACCTTGATCGCCTCGCGCGAGAACCTCCTCACGCGTCAGCAGCGACTCGTCGCGCGTCGCGAGCGGTTCGTGCAGGAGCGGAAGGCCTTGCAGGCCGAGCTGACCCAGCGCCGCGCCCGCCTCCTGCCCGGCGACAAGCCCCCTCTCGCGGCCTCCGAGCTCCAGAAGCTGGTCAAGGCCACCGCGGAGGACACGGGCGTCGAGATTCGGAGCGAACGCATCCTGCCCACGACGGAGCGCGGCGGCTATGCCGAGGTCCCCGTGGAAGTCACGCTCTCCGGTCCGATCCGGTCGATCGTTTCCTTCCTCTACCGCCTGGAAGGGGTGCCCGTCCAGGTGAGCGTCCAGGACCTGAAGCTGCGGGTCGCCTCCATCGGCGCGCCGCGGGAGATCCTGGCCACGCTGGCCCTGACGGGCTACATCGCGACGGGCAGTCCCGGTGAGCCGCGGCCGTCCGGTCCCGGCCGAACACCGGGGGCATAGGACCATGGCCCTGATCGTTCATCGGAGCCTCAGATGCTGAACCGCGTGCTGCTCGTGCTGGACGTGCTCCTCGTCCTCGCGTCGGGCGCCCTCGGCGTCCATCTCTATCGCGTGTGGACCCCCGCGCCGGCCAGCGCCACGCCGGCCCCACCCGCCGCGGCGGGGGCGGCTCCCGCGGCGCCGTCGGCGGCCCCGAAGGCGCCGCCGAACCCGCTGTCGACCTATGCGGTGGTGGCCGAGCGGAATCTCTTCAGCCCGACCCGGAACGAGGCACCCGCGGAGACGCCCAAGGTCCCGACGGTGGCCCAGACCCCCCCCGCGCCCCCGGCGCCCAAGCCGCGGCTCTACGGCGTCGTCATCGGGCCCGACGGGGGATCGCGCGCGTACCTCGAGGACCCGCGGACGCGAAAGGTCTTCGGCTACGCGGTCGGGGATTCGGTGGCCGACAGCCGCCTGGAGCAGATCCGGAACGATCGCGTCGTCCTGCGCCGCGGCAGCGAGGTTTTCGAGGTGATGCTGCGCGACCCGTCCAAGCCGAAGCCGACGGCAGCCCCGCAGGTCCCCATCCGCGGGATCCCCGGCGCCACGCGCGGCGTGCCGGTGCCAGGCGCCGTGCCGGAGGTCGAGGAAGAACCCGTGGTGCCCACGCCGATGGTGCCGGGGGCGATGGTCCCCGGGCAGCCTTATGACCCGAGCACCGGCGTCCCCTTGCAGCCGGGATTTCCCGGGATGCCGGGGCAGCCATTCTTCCCACCCGGCTCGACGATCCCCTCGATGCCCCCCGAGAGCCCCATGGTCGGGCCTCGGCGGCCTCCCGTTCGGACTCCCGGCTCGGTGCCCGGGAACCCGACGATTCCCCAGGGGCGATCTTACCCGCAGGGAGCCGGGCGCCCGTGACGCGCCTCAGCCGCGGGGTGGCGCTCGTCCTGCTGGCAGGGCTGGCCGCTGCCTGTGCCGAGCTCCGGGGCCACGACGTGAGCCGCGGCCCCCAGACGCCGCGGCCGGCGGCCGTTGCGCCGGCAACCCCACCGGCTCCGCCTCCGTCCCTTCCGACCGCCAGCCCGACGCCGGTCGCGCAGCTTCCCCCCGGCCCGGCCACCCCGCCGGCGCCCCCGGCCACGCCCGGCGGTCAGGCCCCTGGCTCTCAGACCCAGCCGGCTCCGTTCCCGGGACCTTCCGCCCCCCGGCCGGCGACCCCGCCGACGGGGCGGGGCCGGCAGATCGTGCTCAACTTCGACAATGCCGACATCGAGGCGGTGATCCAGGCCGCCAGCGAGATCGCCGGCTTCAACTACACGATCGGCCCGGGCGTCGCCGGCAAGAAGGTCACGGTCCAGACGGCGGGTCGCATCCCCGAGGACGAAGTCTTCAACGTCCTGCTGGCCGTCCTCGAGGTGCACGGCGTGACCGCGATCCGCTCCGGGAACCTCTACAAGATCGTGCCGCTCGCTACCGCCCGGGAGCGTCCGGTCCCGACCATCATCGGCGCCCAGCCCGATCCGGCTCGGCGGGACGATGAGGTGATCACCCAGATCGTTCCGATCACCTACGTCCCCGCCGACCGCGTGGGGGCCGCCATCCGGCCGTTCGTCCAGGGCGGGAACATCGTCGTCCACGGAAACCTCCTGATCATCACCGACACCGCCGTGAACATCGCGCGGCTGCTCCGCATCGTGAGCGCCCTCGACGTCGAGGCGGCGCTCGACGAACTTCGGATCATCCCGGTCCGGTACTCCGACGCCGTGGAGCTGGGCAAGATCCTCACCGACTTCTTCGCGGGCCGCCGGGTTCGGACCCCGACCACCACGGTGACGCCGCCGGTCGCGCGACCGGGCGTCCCGGCAGTCCCCGGCGTCACCACGGGCGCCGAGCCGGCCGAGCGCCCGCCCCTGATCATCGCGGACAAGCGGACGAACTCCCTGATCATCTCGGCCCGGCGCGGGGACCTGGAAACGATCACCCAGCTCCTGAGCCAGCTCGACGTCGACACCCAGGCCAACAAGCGCGTGTTCGTCTACTACGTGGAGAACGTCAAGGCCAAGGATCTGGCGGCCACCCTGACCGAAATCTTCGGGCGGCCCAGCCGGGAAGGCGAGGCCGCGCCGCGAGATCGGCGCGAGGCTCCGCCGACCACCACGCCGTATCCCGCCGTCCCACCGACCGGCCTCACCGGGCCGGGGGCGACCCTGGGGATCCCCGAGCGCGCTCCGACGCCGGCGCCGGGTCCCGGCGCCGAGCTCGAGCCCGGGGTCGTGGAGGGCCAGGTCAAGATCGTGGCCGACGAGCCCAACAACGCCCTGGTGGTCACGACCTTCCCCCGGAACTGGCCGCTCATCGACGACACCATCCGCAAGCTCGACCGGACCCCGAAGCAGGTTCTCATCGAGGTGCTGGTGGTCGAGCTCTCGCTCGACGATGACACCGAGCTCGGGCTGGAGTGGGCGATTCGCACCCAGCGGAACGTCAACATCGGCGGCAACACCTACAACATCGGCAACGTCTCACGCCTGGACGTCGGCCCGCCCGGACCAGCCTTCAGCACGAACACGCCGCCTGGCCTCCCGGCATTCCCCGGTATCTCGACGTCGCTGCCCTTCCAGGGCTTCACGTTCTTCCTCTTCGAGACCGACCGCTTCCTGGGCCTCATCAACCTGTACGCGAACTACGGTCGGGTCAACGTCCTCTCCAGCCCGCACATCCTCACGTCCGAGAACAAGAAGGCCGTCATCAATGTGAGCGACTCGGTCCCCATCGTCACGACCCAGGTGACGGCCCAGACCGGGACACCGCCCTCCCAGGTCCAGCAGCCCCCGACCAACGTCCTGACCCAGAACGTGGAGTACCGGGACGCGGGAATCATCCTCACCGTCACGCCGCGCATCAGCGAGAAGCGGGTGGTGGCGCTGGACGTCAAACAGACCGTGAACAGCGTCGGCGAGCCGCAGCCGCCCAGTGGTTCCCCGATCATCATCAAGCGGGAAGCCGAGACCTCGGTCGTGCTCCACGACAACCAGACCCTGGTCCTCGGCGGCCTCATCCAGACCCGGCGCGACAACACGCAGACCGGGATCCCCGGGCTGTCCCGGATTCCCTGGGTCGGCTTCCTGTTCGGCAAGGACTCCAAGAGGTTCCGGCGGACCGAGCTGCTCCTCCTCATCACGCCGCGGGTGATCGGGGATCCCAGCGAAGGACGCGAGATCTACGAGCAAATCCGGGCCCAGCGCCCGGATCTCGTGCGGGAACTGCGCGGACATCCGTCCATCCTGAAGCCGGCCGCTCCCGAGCCGGCCCCCATCCCGCCGGCGGCGCCCAAGCCGCCGGCGACGCCGCTCCCGGTCGGCTCTGGAGGGTCTACGAATGATCGATAGTCGACCGCGATCCCGGGCCCGGGCCCTCGCGCTCCTCTTCCTGCCCCTCGCGCTCGCCGGGTGCGGCACCTCGGGCTCGAGTCAGAGCGGAACCGGGGGCTCCTTCACGTTCCTCACCGTGGACCTCTTCTCGCTCAGCGGCGCCACGCCGGTGAGCTCGGTCAACTCATTCCTCGATGACAACGCCACATCGACGGTGGTGTGCGTGACCCTCCGCAACAACCTCAAGAATCCCGGCGTGACGGCGCCGACGACGCTCGACAACGTCATCATTCGAACCTACACCGTGAGCATCACCCGGCTCGACGGCGGTCCGCCCCCGGGCCCCTTCACGTTCAACACCGCCTTCCTCGTCCCCGCCGGCGTCATCTCCGGCACACCACCCGCCGCCACCGGCAACACCGCCCGCGTCGCCATCATCCTGGTCCCCGCCCAGGCCAAGAACGAGCCCCCCCTCCGGCCGTTCCCCAAGCTGCCGCTCAACGCCACTGCCGAGGTCATCTTCAAGGGGGAGAATGCTCGGGGGGAAACCCTCGAGGCTCGCGGCGCCATCACGCTGACCTTCCTCGTGGAAGCGAAGGATACCGCGGCGGCCTGCTAGATCATGGGAGGGGGCCTCGACGGCCCCCTCCCAGACCCTCCCCCCGAGGGGGGGTTGCGCGGGCAAGCCCGCGCTCGGAGTGGAACACCGACCCGCGGCGACCGGACGAGGCGTTGGCGCGCGATACTTCGGGGGGTCTCGGAAGGCCCCCCGATGCCCCCCTCGGTTACGGCGGCACAGCCGCCGCTCTCCAGGCCATCGGAAGGGTGCCTGCGCCGCGGCGCGGGCGCCAGGTGAGGCGGCGGCAGACGGGCAGGCTACCAGCGGAGGAGGGTCGCCCCCCAGGCGAAGCCCGTCCCGAAGGCCGCGGTCAGGACGAGGTCGCCCTCCTTGATCCGCCCTTCGGCGAAAGCCTCGTGAATGCAGATCGGGACCGAGGCCGCCGAGGTGTTGCCGTACTTGTGGATGTTGTTGAACATCTTCCCCGGCGGGATCTTCGCGTAGTCGGCGATGGAGTCGATGATCCGCATGTTCGCTTGATGAAAAAGGTAGAGATCGACGTCGGCGGGGGTGAGCCCGTTGGCCGACAGGGCTTCGTGCATGACTTCCTTGAAGCGCCGCACGGCTTGCATGAACACGGAGCGGCCGTTCATCCGGGGCCGCGCCCGCCCGTCGTCGATCTTCTTCTTCGACACCAGCGGGAAGGTCGAGTTTCCGTAGATCTCGCCGTAGAGCTTGTCGAGGATGGTGCCGTCAGTGTGAAGGTGGTGGGAGATGATGCCGCTGGGGGAACTCTGCTCTACGGCCTGCAGCACCACCGCCCCGGCCCCATCGGCGAACAACACGGCCATGTCCCGCCCGCGGTCCGAGAACTCTATCATGGGCGAGAGCATCTCGGCGCCGACGACGAGCACGCGCTCGTACGTCCCGATGCGCATGAACGCGTCGGCCGTGGCCAGCGCGTACACGAAGCCGGCGCACCCTTGCTGGAGGTTCAGCACCGGCGTGCTGGTGAGACCGAACTTCGAGGCCATCACGCACCCGGTGTGCGGGTAGGCGTACTCCGGGATGGTGGTGGTATCGACGATGAAGTCGATGTCGTCGATCTGGAGGCCCGCGTTCTTCAACGCCATCTGCGAGGCTTCGTAGGCGAGGTCGGCCGGCGTCAACGCGGCATCGATCTCGCCGTCCACGCCGTGGGTGAACACCTCGCGGACATAGGCATCCTTGTCAGGCGCCTCGGCGAGGCGGAGAAGAAACCGGTACGTGCTCGGCGAGACGCGCCGCTCCTTGATGCCGGTCCGCTGCGTGATCCACTCGTCGGACGTCGTGAAGCACCGCGCCAGCAGGTGGTTGTCCACCACGCACTCCGGCACGGCCATTCCGGTCCCGATGATCTTCGCCTTCTTCATCTGGGCCTACCGTACTATCGCCTCGCGAGCGCTGTCAAGGAGAGGAATCGTTCGCCGTGTCCCGCACTTAGCTCGACAGTGGCCGGGGCCGTCGAGGCCCTCTCCCAGGGCTCAGGCCCCGGTGAACCGGGGCGGGCGCTTCTCGAAGAACGCCGCCAATCCCTCCCGGTGGTCTTCCGACTCGATCATCATCCCCTGGCCGAGTGCCTCCCACCCGAGGGCGGTGTCGAGGTCGAGGGCCGGCGCCCGGTTCAGTAGCGATTTCGCCAGGGCCAGGGCCCGCGGCGGGCCATCGGCGATCCGGCGCGCCAGGGCCAGGGTGTGAGTCGCCAGCTCTCCCGCCGGGACGACGCGGTTGACCAGGCCGATCCGCTCCGCCTCGGCGGCCTCCAGGACGTCCGCCGTGAACACCAGTTCCTTGGCCTTCGCGAGCCCCACCCGGCGCGGCAGATGGTAGATCCCGCCTCCGTCGGGAATCAGGCCGAGGCGCGCGAAGACCTCGCCGAACCGAGCCCGATCCGCCGCCACCACGATGTCACAGGCCAGGGCCAAGTTACAGCCGGCACCCACGGCGACGCCGTCGACCATGGCGATCGTCGGGGTCCGGAAGCGCGCCAGCGCCAGCACGGCCCGGTTCATCGCCTCCACGCGAGCCTGCCCTTCCGTACCGGTCACCCGACGGGCCCGCATGAGCTTGACGTCCCCGCCGGCGCAGAAGTGCTCACCCGCGCCGCGCAGGATGAGGACACGAACCTGTGCGTCCCGTTCGAGGGCATGGAGGGTGGCCTCGAGATCGTCCCGCAGCTCGAGGTTGAGGGCATTCCGTGCCTCCGGCCGATTCAGTGTCACCGTGGCGATGCCGTCCGTCTGCTCCACCAGCACGGTCCTGCCGCCCATGTCTGCCTCCCTGTTGATGAAAAATCCCTCGGATTCGCGCCGGGCGCCGGGGGAGGCCTGGTCAGTCCCTGGGCGCTCCCCAGTAAAGATTGACAAGAAATTGACCAGGCGGGTATCTTAGCAAATCCGCCATGGACAGCATCCTGGTCATCGACGACGAGAGAAGCGTCCGCCAGCTGCTCTCCAAGGTCTTCGCCCAAGAGCAGGTCGAAATCTACACCGCGAGCACGGCGGCGGAAGGGCTCCAGAAGGCCGACGATGCGGATCCCGACATCATCCTCCTGGACCTGCGCCTGCCCGACGCGAGCGGGCTCGAGGTCCTCAAGACACTCAAGGCCCGGCACCCCGACACTCCCGTGATCATGATCACCGGCTTCGGCCAGGTGGAGAGCGCGGTCGAGGCCATGAAGCACGGGGCGACCGACTATCTGGAGAAGCCGTTCGAGCCTCTCGACAAGCTCCGCCTGGCCGTCGGCCGCCTCCTGGACGAGGTGAAGGCGCACCGGGAGATCCAGCGCCTCCACCAGCTTCAGGCGCGCATGTACGGCGTCGACCAGATCATCGGGGACTCCGAATCGACGCGCCATCTCCGGCAGGTCATCCGGCAGGTCGCCCAGAGCGAGGCCCAGACCATTCTCATCCTCGGCGAGAGCGGAACGGGGAAGGAGCTGGTGGCCAAGGGACTCCACTACGAAGGCGCGCGCCGGGAGTTCCCCTTCATGGAGGTCAATTGCGCGGCGATCACCGAGACGCTCTTCGAGAGCGAGCTCTTCGGCCACGAGAAGGGGTCCTTCACCGACGCCAAAGGCACCAAGAAGGGCCTGATGGAGCTGGCCGACCGCGGGACACTGTTCCTGGACGAGGTGAGCGAGATGGCCCCCGGCAGCCAGGCCAAGCTCCTGCGATGCCTCCAGGAGCGCGTCTTCCGACGGGTCGGCGGCACCCGGGACATCAAGGTCGACGTCCGGGTCATCGCGGCGACCAACCGACCGCTCGAGGCGCTCACCCGGGAGGGCAAGTTTCGCGAGGACCTCTTCTACCGCCTCAACGTCATCCCCATCGCGATCCCGCCGCTCCGGGCGCGCCGGGAGGACATTCTCCCGCTGGCCCGCCACTTCCTCGTCGAGCTCAACGCGACGTTCCACAAGGCGATCAAGAGCTTCACCCCCGACACCGAGCGACTCCTCCTCGCCTACCCGTGGCCGGGCAACGTCCGGGAGCTCCGCAACCTCATCGAGCGGCTGGTGATCCTGACGACCTCCGATTCCATCGAGCCCCAGCACCTGCCTCCGCCGTTCGGGGCACCGGCCGACGCCCCGGGCGTGCCGCGGGTCTCGGGGGAGCTCACGACGCTCGCCGACGTCGAGCGCGCCTACATCCTGCAAGCCGTGGAGAAGGCCAAGGGCAACAAGAGCCTGGCCGCGAAGATCCTCGGCATCTCGCGTCAAACCCTTCGGAAGAAGCTCGAAGGCGCCTGATTCCTCCCTGCTACCGGTCAGATTCGAGCCAGCGTGGACGCCCTGCATCCCCCGGCCATCCGTCTCTGCCGACGCGCGCCGAACTCGCGGTTACTGGCAGGAACTGGCCGGCGATCGGTCGTATTCTGGTAAAGAATCACCCATTTGGGAGTCAGGCGTCCTGGGGCCCATTCCACTAAGAGCTGACTTTCCCGCAGGTTGGGTGACAGGATGTCAAGTGGCACCCCCGTTGCACTCTTACGGGCCGCAACCCCGAGAGGCGGCTGCGAAATCCGGCAGATCCCAGGACACGAGACGAAGGGAGACCAGCGCATGCGGCCAAAGTTCAAGAAGCTGGAAGTCACGGATATCCGGGACCTCGAGAAGCTCGTCACGGAGAATGCCGAGAGCATCGAGCCTGGCCTGAGGATCATCGATTCTTGCCTCCTCCTGGGCCACGCCAGGGTCGATCTCGTGGGCCTCGACGCGAAGAACTCGCTCGTGCTCATCACGCTCGACTTCACGGCCACCGAGGACATGCTCCTGCGGGCGCTCGAAGCCTACTCCTGGTGTCTGGAGTATCCGGAGACGGTCCGCCGTCTCTATCCGAAGTCGCGATTCAAGTCGGAGCGGCCCCCGCGCGTACTCTTCATCGCCGAGCGCCTGCCCGACGCCTTCCTGCGCAAGGCGCGGCAGCTCAACTTCCCCTCGCTCGACTGCCTCACCTGTCTGCATCTCGAGGTCGACGGCGCCCCGGCCGTGTACTTCGAAGTAGTCGAGCGCATCCGGCGCGCCACCGACGAGTCACCGGAGAGCGATGCGATCGTCCCCGACCTGGCGATGGATCAGCACCCCTTCATCGAGGGGACGCCGCCCGAGCAATCCTGGGACCGGCCGGACAGCAACGCCGCCTGGCAGGCCAGGCTGGCGGCAGAGGCCAGGCTGGCGGCCACCGAGGAGGCCGCTTCACTGGCGCCCTCCACCCGCGAGCGGGAGCGCAGCTCGCGGAAGGACGGGCTCACCCGGTTCGAGCCCGACGCGGCCCGGGAAGCCGATGTGCTCGACACCGCCATCGTGGAGCCCGAGTTCCCGGGCGCGACCCCCTCGCTGGATGACTCGATCCTGGCCCAGCCGGACGATCCGACCAGCGCCGAGAGCTTCGAGCAGTACAAGGGTGAATGGCAGGAATTCCTGGATCGCCTCGGAGCCTCCAAGCTCCCGCCGAATGGGAAGCTCTCGCGGGAGTCCGAGGGGTTCCTCAAGCAGTTCGGACCCTCGGAATAGCGGACAGGATCATGGCTGGCACAGGAGGGTCCACGCCGATGAGCAACGTTCCCAACGAGCTGCCCCTGGGCGCCATGATGCCGGTGACGGAGCCAGGGACGCCCTCGGTGGCACCGCCCTCCGGGCTCGATATCCTCCGCGTCCTCCTGGTGGACGACAATGCCCACGTGCTCCAGTTCCTCACATCGGCCTTCAAGATGCACAGCTGCCTGGTGTCCACCGCGGCGGCGGCCGAACAGGCGCTGGACCTGCTCTCGGACACGGTCTTCGACCTGGTGGTGTCCGACATCAAGATGCCGGGGCTCAGCGGTCTCGATCTCCTGCGTGCCGTCAAGGGCAAGCAGCCCGGAACCCCCGTCGTCTTGATGACCGGGGTGCCGTCGATCAACTCGGCCGTGTTCGGGCTCCGTTACGGCGCCTACGACTACCTTCCGAAGCCTTTCTCGGTCAAGGAAGTCCAGCAGCTCATCCAGCGCCTCCGGAAGGATCGCCAGCAAGGTCATGCCCTGCGACAACCGGCCGGGCTGATGGAAGAGCTGGCCCGCCGCCAGACCGGAATGGAAGGCCTGTTCCGCATCGGCGAGCTGGCCTTGCAGGGACTCGATCCGGGCGTCTTCGTGGAAACGGTCCTGGACTTCACCATTCAGAGCCTGCGCGGGGACGCGGCCCTCCTGCTGCTGCGTGACCACGAGGGAAACTTCAGCCCCACCCAGAAAGGAGACCCCTCGCTCGTCAACCAGCTCCTGAGCCTGCTGCACGGCTCGTTCAACCAGCTGGTTCAGACCGCCGGCAAGGAGACGCTGACGCTCACCGCCCATGATCAGCCATTCACGGCGCTGGCGGCCCTGATCCCGGGTGTCGGCAAGAGCATGGGGATCCTCTGCCTGGGCCGAGACGCCCAGACCGGGGCGTTCCTGCCGGACGAAAAGGAGTTCCTGCTCGGCTACGCCCAGACCACCGCGCTGGCGCTCCAGCGGATCCTCCTCAAAGAGAATCTCGAGAGCAATCTGATCGACACCATCTCATCCTTCGTCAATGCGCTGGAGTCCAAGGACCTCTACCTGAAGGGCCATTCCGCCCGCGTCTCGATGTTCGCCGGCGAGATCGCGACGACCCTCGGCCTCACGCCCACCCAGGTTTTCGTGGTCCGACGGGCGGGCATCCTGCACGACCTGGGGAAACTCGTCATCCTGGACTCGATCCTGCACAAGCCGGGTCGCCTCACCAAGGAGGAGTACGCCCTGATCACCCGGCATCCGCTGGTGGCGCACAAGATCCTGAAGCCGCTTCGCTTCCTGGCTCAGGAGGCCGACGCGATCAAGTACCACCACGAGCGCTTCGACGGCAAGGGTTACCCGGACGGCTTGAAGGGCGAGGAGATCCCGCTGCCGGCCCGGATCGTCACGGTGGCCGATTCCTTCGACGCCATGACGTCGACCCGACCCTATCGGAGCGCGCTCCCCCATGACGTCGCGTTCGCCGAGATCCTCCGGGGGAAGGGCGTGCAGTTCGACCCCCGGGTGATCGACGCGTTCACGTCGATCCCGAGGAGCCGCCTGAGCGAGATCGCGCGGTACTACGACGCCCGAGCCGGAGCCCTCACCGACAAGCCCGGGACTTCCACGAGCGCGGACGCGGTGTCCGGCAAGTCCGCCATCGAGGTCGATTGTTGAAGCAGGGAAAGCCGAAGATCCTCGTCGTCGACGACGCAGGGCCGGTGGTGATCCTGTGCGTGAACATCCTGCAGGCACTGGGCTACGCGGTCAAGGCCGCCAACCGCGGAGAGCCGGCGGTCGAGCTGGTCCGGAATGAGCCATTCGACCTGATGATCGTGGATTACCGGATGCCGGGACTGGACGGATTCCAGGTGTTCGCGCAAGCCCGCGCCCTCCGCCCCGATATGGCGTTCATGCTGATAACGGCGCACGGCACGGCTGAAGTCACCAAGCAGGCCCTGGACATGGGCTTCCGGGGCGTTCTGCTGAAGCCGTTCACCTCCGAAGAGCTGCGGCTGGCGGTCGAGAAGGCCGTGGCCACCCTGGCTTGAGCGACATGGGACCCAGCATGGGTGCGACGGAGCGGATGAGAGGGCGAACGGTGCTCTCGGTAGTCGTGGCCGGGCTGCAATGGGCCCTTGATCGAATGGTCTCGGTCGGGTACGGCGTCGTCTACGATTTTGTCTTCGAGCGGTTTCCGCCGTACCGCGATCTCCAGCGCGAGGTCCTCGCCTTGCTGGAGACCTCGGTCCCGGAAGGCGTGGGCCGACGCGACGTCCGGGTTCTGGACATCGGATGCGGCCCGGGCAACTTCGCCTTCAGCGTGGCCGAGGCCGGCTTCACCGTGGTGGGCATCGACGCCTACGACGGCCTTCTGGAGCTGGCCCGGGAGAAGCGCCGGGCCAAGCGTCTTCCCAATCTCGCCTTCCGCCACGCGGACATCGCCCGGGAGACGTTCCGCGACGAAGGGTTCGACCAGATCGTCAACATCCATTCCCTCTACGTCAGAGCCGACCCCCAGAGGGTGCTGACCGAGGCTCACCGAGTCCTCAAGCCCGGCGGCCACGCGGTGTTCGTGAACTTCACCCGGCGCATCTGGCTCTGGTCGTCCTTCCGCGAGGTCCAGCAGCGCGAGGGGCTGGGGGCCGCCTTCCGGTGCCTGCTGTGGGTGCTGCCGAACTCGGTCTTCGAGGTGACCCGAAGGCGACTCGGGCCGCACTACTGGCAGGAAGAGGAGTTCGCGGCGCGCCTGCGCGCGGCGGGGTTCACGGTGCTCGCGATGCGGCGTACGTTCTTCTACGACGCCAGCCTGCTGGCCTGGGTCCGGAAGGACACCAAGGACGAGATCGGCGGGGGAGCGATCGATCGGACGCCCGGAATGGGACCACCGCATGATTGAGGTAGCGCCGGCGATGTCGCTGGAGGCGGGCTCCGACGGGAGTGAGGCCATCGGCCAGGGGGTGGTGATCGCCCGGGGAAAACGCGTCCAGCTCCGGACCCTGGTGCCGTCGGATCTCGACTTCATGGGCGAGTGGGCGGAGGATCCCTTCCTCGAGCGCATGGTCGGCAGCGAGTTCCTGCACGCCTACAAGCACGTGTACGACAAGGACGCGTCCTTCTACGAGGCGGTGCTGACCGATCCGACTCAGGTCGTCTTCGTCATCGTGGCCAACAAGGGATGGACCAAGCCGGTGGGGCTGGTCCGGCTCTTCAACATCCATCTCCTGGAAGGGTATGCTTTCCTGGAGACGATGATCACGGACCAGAAGGCCATCCGCCAGGGCTTCGGCGTCGAAGCCGGCATCCTGATTACATACTATGGGGTCGATGTGCTAGGCTTGAGGCGGATCGAAGCCAAGGTCTATGAATACAACGTCCTGAGCATGAACTCCCTGAAACGTCACGGCTTCCATCAGGAGGGAATTCTCCGAAAGGCGGGGTACCAGGGAGGCAAGTACTGGGACGTCGTGGTCTTCGGGATCCTCAGGGAGGAAGTCGAAGAGCAGCGCCGTAAGGACAAGCCCTAGGACCGTGTCCAAGTAAACGTGTCGGTGCGCCTTCGCGTGGCCTCCTGTGACACTACATAAGCTAGTCCCCCTCATCGCCCTTCTGTTGAACGTCTCCCTGGCCGGGATCACGCTGTTCCGCAACCCGGCCAGCCGGCTGAACCGCGTCTTCGCCTATTTCGTGTCCGGAATGGCGCTGTGGAACTTCGGCGTCTTCATGCTCCGGCGGGCGCCGGACGACGCCACCGCCTATTTCTGGGAAGTCGTCATCCACATGGGCGTCATCGCGATTCCGGCCTTCTACTATCACTTCGTCCTGATCTTCCTCGACAGCACCACCCAGCACCGGCCCTCGCTGTTCCTCGCCTACTCGCTCGCGCTCGCCTTCGCCGTGCTGAACGTCAGCGGCTCTCCTCTCTTCATGACCGGCGTCAAGCGCGACTACTGGGGATGGGTCCCGGCGACCGGTCCGCTCTACAACGTCAACTTCCTCTGCTTCCTGGCCTTCATGTCGTGGGGCCTCTACCACCTCATCAAGGCCTACACCGACATCGACTCCAGCTTCCGCCGGAACCGTGCCCGCCTCATGCTCCTCGGAACGGCCGTGAGCCTGGCCGGGGGCGTCATCGACATCGTCCGCTTCGTCCTGACCCGGTTCCTGCCCGGGGCCGAGCGGATCTACCCGGTCGGAATCCCCGCCAACATGGTGTTCGCGCTCATGCTCGGTCTCTCGATCGTCCGCTACCGCCTCTTCGACGTGACGGTCGCGGTCAAGAAGACCGCGGTCTACGCCGTCGTCTGTGTGATCCTCACCTCGGTCCTGGCCCTCCTCACCCGAGCCATCGAGCGGTATTACGACCTGGAAGAGCTCAGCGCCGTGTGGATCGTGATCCCGCTCAGCGTCCTCATGACGCTGCTCCTGAGCCCCCTCGGACAACGGGCCGAGGAGCTCATCAAGCGGCTCATGTTCAGCAAGGAGAAGGGATGCTACGAGACCCTGCTCGCCCTCAGCAAGCGGATGAGCGGGATGCTCGACTTCAGCAAGCTGGTGGAGACTCTCGTGCAGGGGCTCGTCCGCGGGATCCCCCTCACCCACTGCGTCCTGATGGTCTACGATCGGCCCACCAACTCCTTCCTCGCCTCCCGCGAGGAAGCCACCACCGAGATGACCGGCGGCGTCGCCTCCATCCGGGCCGAAAGCCAGATCGTCCACTGGCTCAAGCGCACGGGTGACGTCCTGGTGAAGGAAGAGGCGAAGCTCAATCCGAAGATCGCCGAATACTTCGAGGCGGCCGAGGCCGAGCTGGAAGAGATCCAGGCCTCTCTGATCGTGCCGCTCAAGATCGAAAACAACCTGATCGGCATCCTACTGCTCGGCGAGAAGCTCTCCGGAGAGATCTTCGGCAATCAGGAGCTCGAGGTCCTCTCCGTGCTCGCCAATCAGGCCGCCATTTCCCTGGGCAACGCGGCGCTGTACGAGGAGCTGGGCCGCACGAACGCCCGCCTGCTGGAGGCCAACCAGCTCAAGTCGCAGTTCCTGGCCAGCATGTCGCACGAGCTTCGCACCCCGCTCAACTCGATCATCGGCTTCTCCAAGGTGCTGCTCAACCGGCTCGACGGGGACCTCACCGAGCGGCAGGAGGCGTACCTCCGGTCGGTGCACTCGAGCGGCACCCACCTCCTCCGTCTCATCAACAGCATCCTGGACTTCTCGCGGATCGAGGCCGGCAAGCTCGACGTGCACCCGGAGGACCTCGACCTCCACGACCTGGTCAACGAGTGCATCGACTCGTCGGTCCCGCTCGTTCGCGGCAAGCCGCTCAAGATCGAGAAGGACGTTCCGCTCGAGCTGCCGCGCCTCCGCGCCGACCGAACCAAGGTCAAGCAGATTCTGCTCAACCTGCTGAGCAACGCGATCAAGTTCACGGCCACCGGACGGGTGGTGGTCCGGGTCCAGCCCGAGCCCGACGCCATCCACGTGAGCGTCGCCGACACCGGCATCGGGATCAAGGAACACGACCTGGCCCGCCTCTTCGAGCCGTTCCATCGGCTGAACAGCCCGCTCTCGCGCGAGGCCGGAGGCACGGGCCTCGGATTGGCCATCAGCAAGAAGTTCGTCGAGCTCCACGGCGGGCGCATGTGGGCCGAGAGCCGCGAGAATCAGGGGTCTACCTTCCACTTCGCGCTTCCGCTCGTGCGGTCGGCGAACTGAGGGGCCGCCAAACCCATGAACCTCGCGTACCACTGCTCGATGAATGCGGTGGGGGGGTCTGGGGGTGGAGCCCCCGGAGCGCCGCCGCTCCCCCCCAGGATAAACTGAGGCCTCGGCGGGATCATGCCAGCACGCACACTGAGCCGGGATCGGTTGGGCATCAAGATTCTCTACATCGAGGACAATCCCGAGAATCGCATGCTGGCGCGGGCGGTGCTCGAAGCCGAGGGGTATACGGTGGTCGACGCCGAGGATGGGCTGGCCGGAATCGAGGCCGCCGTCCGGGAGAGGCCGGCGCTGATCCTGCTCGACGTGAACCTCCCCGGTGTCGACGGCTACGAAGTCGTCGCCATCCTCAAGTCATTCCCGAACCTCGTCAGCACCCCGGTCATCGCGGTGACGGCCTACGCCATGGAGGGCGACCGCCAGCGGACGCTGGTCGCCGGCTGCGACGGGTACATCCAGAAGCCGATCGACGTCGACGCCTTCCCCCGCCAGGTGGCCGAGTTCCTCCAGGGCCGGCGGGATCGGGTCGAGGAGCGCGAGGAAGGCATCTACCTGCGGGAGCTGAACCAGCGCCTGGTCTACCGACTGGTCAACCAGGTGGAAGAGCTCAAGCGCGTCAACCAGCACTTCATTCGCCGGGCCAGCCAGCTGGAGGAGCTCCACCGTGCGGTCCAGGACCTCACTTCGGAGCTGGGCGTCACCGCCCTTCTCGAGCGGTTCCTGCCCAGCCTGGCCCGAGCCCTCGGCAGCGCCAGCCTCACCGTCGAGCTCAGTGAGCCGCCGGGAGTCCGTGTCGCCGTGCAAGGCGAGGCGGCCGGCCATCCCCGGAGCGTCCTCGCCGAATCCGGCCTGGATCAAGCAGACGACTGGACCGAGGTGGAATGGACCCTCCCCCTGGCCGTCCAGGGCCGAACCTTCGGGGCCATGGTCGCCCGCCACGTCCTGCCGCCCGGCGCCAAGGCTGACGAGGAGCAGCTCCTGAAGATCGTGGCCAATCAGGTGGCCATCGCGGTCGAGAACGCCCGCCTCTACGAAGAGAGCCAGCAGCGACTCGGCGAGACGCGGACGCTGCTGACGGTCAGCCAGGCCGTCAGCTCGACCCTCGACATGACCGAGGCCATGCGGCGCGTGGCCCGGGAAGTCGCCCGAGCCCTCGGCGCCGACATGGTGGGCGCGTACCTGGCCAGCCCCGACGGGGCGAATCTGCGGGCCATCGCCGGCTATCACGTGCCCAAGCATCTGGTCGAGGGCTTTCGGACGCGGCCCATCCCGCTCAGAGGCCACCGCTTCCTCGAAGAGTCCTGGCAGCAGCGCCAGCCGATCTTCTCGGGCGATGCCGAGGCCGACCCCCGCATCGATCGGGACACGTTTCAGCGCTTCCCGCACCGGTCGCTCCTGTTCGTCCCCATGATCGTGCGGGAGGACCCCATCGGCGGGCTCTTCGTCCTGTGGTGGGACCGAAAGCACGACCTCAGCCCCGAGGAGGTGCGGCTGGTGGAAGGGATCACGCGCCAGGCCGCGCTCGCCCTCGAGAATGCCCGCCTCTACGAGGGCGTGCAGGCGCAGATGGCCGAGCTCAAGCGCACCCAGTCCCAGTTGATCCAGTCCACCAAGCTGGCGGCCATCGGCGAGCTCGCCGCCAACGTGGCCCACGAGATCAATAATCCCCTGACGAGCGTGCTCGGCTTCGCCTCCTACCTCGCCGAGCAGATCCCGAGCGGCAAGCCGATGCGGGAGGAGCTGGATCTGATCATCGAGGAGGCCACCCGGGCCCGCGACATCGTCCGGGACCTCCTCAATTTCAGTCGCCAGCGCGAGTTCGAGCTCGAGGTGGCGGACATCAACACGGTGGTCGAGCAGACGGTCGCCATGGTCCGCCGCCAGGGCAGCCTGGACAACGTCACGCTCACCGAGGTCTACGGGACCGGCCTGCCGGCAGTGGAGGTCGACGTCTCTCGAATGAAGCAGGTCTTCCTGAACATCGTCAACAACGCCATCTACGCGATGCGGGACGCCGGTGGCACCCTCACGCTGCGGACCGGGGTCACCGAAGGGCGGGTCCAGGTGGAGATCACGGACACCGGGATCGGCATCGCGCCCGAGCATCTCGACAAGATCTTCGACCCGTTCTTCACCACCAAGCCGGCGGTCAGCGGGACCGGGCTGGGACTATCGGTGAGCCTCGGCATCGTGCAGAGCCATGGCGGGACCATCGAGGTGAAGAGCCAGGTCGGCCACGGGTCGACCTTCATCGTCAAGCTTCCGGCCAAGGGGGACGGACAGGGCGCATCGGCCCCGGGGGACGTCTCCGCCGGGGCACCGCCCGCGTAGGAGCCGGTCGACCGGGCCGCGCCCGCGGGAACCCAGCCAGTGTGTCGGAGTAACCCGGCGCCGACCACCGAGCGCGTAGTGCATCGAGGATTGCTCCGAGCGGCGGCTTCGCCGCCGCCACGACGGGGGGCATCGGGGGGGTCTTCCGAGACCCCCCCGAAATGACCTAGCGTCCGTTCCGAGCCGCGCGGTCTCAGTCGGAACGCACCGGCACCACGCGATTGCCCAGTCGCCGACGATTGCCGCCCCGCTCCGAGCGCGGGCTACGCCGGCGCCACCTTCTCCGGGGGCCCGGCGAGCGCGGCGCCACCCGCGTCCGTCCCATGCGACCGGCCGACACCGCCGCCGCCGCCCGTCTCGAGCGCGCGATCTTCGGTCGTGAAGCCTGGCCGGCCACGGCCTTCGCCTACGTCCGGGCCGTCTTCACGGCCGCGCGTCCCGCCCGCGGCCAGCTCTGGATCGCCGAAACCGCCGGCGGGCAACTGGTCGGCTACACCGGCATCGAGCTCTCCGTCCTCGGCGGGGAAGCGGATGTCATCAACCTGGCGGTCGATCCGGCCCACCGCCGCCAGGGCGTCGGTCGCAGCCTGCTCGCCACCGCCACCGGGTTCTGCCGGGCCCGCGGCATTCCGATCGTCTGGCTCAGGGTCCGGGCCGGGAACGACGTGGCCCGGGCCTTCTACCGGCGCAGCGGGTTCCGATCGGTCGGCCGCTTCCGGGACTACTACGACGATCCGCGCGAAGACGCCGTACTGATGGAGCTCCGCCCGAGCACCCGCCCCCGACTCACGGAGCGCCACCGGTAGGCCGGGGCGACGGCAGGGCGTCAGCACATGAGCCGGCCGCCGCAGGTATCCCGGATCGGCTTGCCCTCCGCGAAGCGCGAGAGCCGGAAGGCATGGCGGCGGGCGAAGCCGGTCAGGATCCGGCGGCCGAAGGGACGGGCGTCGGCGCCCGTCGCGGCGGGCGCCCGGCGGCCGGCCCCTCCCGGATCCCGAGCACCAGGATCGTGGCGACGAAGGCCATGGCGGCGGCCGTGTGGAAGGCGAGCGTGTAGTCGCCGAGACGGTCGTAGAGGTATCCGCCGACCAGCGAGCCGCAGGCGGAGCCAACCTGGTGCGAGAAGAAGATCCACCCGGAGAGCTCCCCGACCGAGTAGCGGCCATAGATCTTGGCGGTCAAGGCAGTGGTGGCGGGCACCGTCGAAATGTAATTGAGGCCGAAGACCGCGGCGAATGCGAAGAGTCCCGGCACCGTCCCCACGTAGGGAAGGAAGATGAGCGAAAGCCCCCGCAGGAAGTAGTAGGCGGCCAGCGGTCCTTTCTGACCGAAGCGGTCGCAGATCCATCCGGACGCCACCGTGCCGACCACGTTGAGCGCGCCCATGATTCCCAGGGCCTGGGCCGCCTGCGTCGCGTGGAACCCGTGCTCGGTCGCGTGGGGGATGAGGTGGGTGAGGACCAGCCCTGAGGTCGTGTAGCCGCAGACCCAGAAGCTCCCGGCGAGAAGCCAGAACGGCGCGGTCCGGGCCGCCTGGGCGAGCCCCGTCCGCTCGGCCGCCATCTCGCCGGCGGTCTTGGGGACCGCCCCGGACGCCGCGCCGTATGGTGCGAGGCCCATGTCCCGCGGATCGTTCCGGATGACGAGGAGCGTCAGCGGGAGGATGAGCAGGAGGAAGCCGATCCCCAGGACGACGAAGGTCATGCGCCAGTCCCAGACCACGGTGAGACTCATGGCGAGCGGCACGATGAGGAGCTGGCCGGCCGCCATCCCGCCCGCCGCGATGCCCAGCACCAGGCCTCGCCGGGCGTCGAACCAGCGGGCCACGAGCGCCGCCGCGACGCCCGGGACGGCCGCCCCGGCCCCCAGGGCGGTCACGACGCCGGCGGTCAGGTAGAGCTGCCAGAGCGTGACGATCGTCGCCGTTCCGATCGCTCCGGCGCCCAGCAGGACGGCCGCGGCGGCCAGGACGCCGCGCGGACCCCAGCGGTCCGCCAGCCGGCCCACCAGGGGACCGACCGCGCCGTACAGGAAGAGTGACAGCGATGCCACGATCGACAATGACGTCCGGTCCCAACCGAACTCGGCCTCCAGCGGCTTGATGAAGACGCCGAACGACGATCGGATGCCCGACGCGGCGAGCAGGACAACCGTGACCGCACCCAGAACGACCCAGGCGTAGTGGATCCGGGGTGGGCGGCCAGTCACCAGGCGGCCTTCGGCCATCGTCCCTCCTGCTCCAGCAACGCGCGGATCTCGTCGCGGCCCGGGAGCGCGTCGATCGCGCCGCGCCGGGTGCACGCCAGGGCCCCGGCCGCGTTCGCGACCAGCAACGCGTCCCCGACCGGGGCACCAGCGGCCAGGGCCGCCGCCAGGGCACCGTTGAAGGCGTCCCCGGCCCCCACCGTGTCTATTGCTGAGATGCGAAAACCCGGCACGTGGATGCCACCCTGCGGGCCCACCAGGACGGCGCCCTCGGGTCCGACCGTCACGATGGCGCCCCTCACGCCGGCCGCGACCAGGGCCCGGCCGGCGGCCTCGGCGGCGGGAATCCCGGCGACCTCGCATCCAGTCAGGAGCCCGGCTTCCGTCTCGTTGGGAGTGATGTAGTCGGCGAGCCTCAGCAGGTCCGCGGGCAAGGGGAGCACGCGGGCCGGCGCCGGGTTGAGGATGGCCGTCTTCCCTAATCGGCGGCTCTCCCGGAGCACCCATCGCACCGTGTCGAGCGAGGTCTCGAGCTGCACCAGGACGACGTCGGCCCAGCCGACCGCCGCGGCGTGGGGCGCGACCTGCTCGGGGGTAAGACGATGGTTGGCGCCCGGGGCCACCGCGATCTGGTTCTTTCCCTCGGGATCCACGGCGATCAGGGCCACCCCGGTCGCCGCTTCGGTCGTCCGGAGGAGCCCCTCGGCCGGCAAGCCCGCGTCGGCCAGCGTCGCCGCCAGGCGGTCTCCCATCGGGTCCACGCCCAGCAGCGTCACGAACCGCACCTCGGCGCCCAGCCGTCGCGCCGCGACCGCCTGGTTGGCACCCTTTCCACCGGCCGAAACCCCGAGCTGTCCGCCCGACACCGTTTCTCCGGGCCGCGGCAGTCGGGGAACGGCCACCGTGAAATCCAGATTGCTGCTGCCGATCACGCACACGCGGGCCACAGGGACTCCTCGTAGCGCCGCAGGAACCGCTCGGCGTCCACCCGGAGGGCGACTCGGCAGCGGGAACCGCCGGAAGCCATGGCCGTCTTCCCGCGGTTCACCGTGCTTGCCGTCTCCACGGTCAGCCGGACCACTTCCGTCTCCACGAGCGTCGGGTCCAGGGCGACACCCACCGCGAGCGGATCGTGCATCGTGAGCGCCGCCCGTTCGGCGCTTCCCTGCCCGTGCAGCCCGGCCCGGGCGACCGTGTAGGCAAACCGGCCCGCCGGCCCCCCGGCGCCACGGAGGCGCTCCACCCGATCGGCCGGCCAGAGCACCTCGCGCGTGACGTCCAGGGGCACGAGCGTCAGCGGCAGGTCCGCCGCCAGCACGAGCGCCGCGGCCTCCGGGTCCACGAAGACGTTGTACTCGGCCGCCGGCGTCACGTTCCCCGGCACTCCCACCGCCCCACCCATGACCACGACGGCTCGGGCGCGCCGAAGCACCTCGCGATTGCGATCGATCGCCGCCGCCAGGTTGGTGAGCGGGCCCAGCATCACGATCGTGAGCTCGCCCGGCCACCGCTGCGCGCTCGCCAGCAGGAGATCGGCCGCGTCGCCCGGGTAGCGATCGAGCGGCGCCTCGGGGAACTGGGCGCTCACGCCGCCGAGCCCATCCTCCCCGTGGAAGTAGGTCGCGGTAACGAGGGGACGCGCCCGGGGCCCGGCCGGGCCGATGGCGACCCGCGGAAGCGCCGGCGGACCGACCGCGCGGAGGATGCGAGCCACGTTGCGCACCCCCACGTCGACCGGCACGTTCCCGGCGACGACGGTCAGGGCTTCCACGCGCCACCCGGGCGCTCGGAACGCCAGGAGGAGCGCGAGCGCATCGTCGATGCCCGGGTCGGTATCGATCAGGACGGGAACCACCGTGACGGGGAGCCCGGCGGGAGGGCCGGTCGGCCGCCATCCGGCCTGACGGTCGGCGGCGATCCGGCGTGCGTCAGGCCGGCGCGGCGATCAGGCTGCGGGCCAGCGACTCTGCCACGAGGCGGTACAGTCGGACAGCGAGCTTGGGCTCCTTGTCCTCCACGAGCGCCAGCTGGTTCCGCGTCAGCTTCACGCAGCGGAGGGGCGTGGTCGCGACGACGCTCGCCGTGCGCGGCTGTTCCACGAGGAGCGAGATTTCCCCGAAGGAGCGGAACGGCCCGAGGGTGCTCAGGACCGTCCCCTTCTGGCCACTGCCCGCGTCGCCGCCTCGCTGGACCTGTGCCGCGCCCGAGAGGATCAGGTAGAGCCCGTCGGCGGGCTCGCCTTCCTTGACGATGGCCTCTCCGGGGTTGAACGCGAGTTGGGTGCCGAAGTTGGTCAGTCGCAGCAGCATCCACTTCTCGACGTCCCATCGGATCTCGAGGTAGCTCGGATGGTCCCGTGGGACCGCCATGGGCTCCTCTCCCCTGGGTTCGGACTCAGGCCGTGGACAGCCGAGCGGGTCTCCCCTCGGCTCGCCCATAGTGCCTCAGAGCCGGCGCCTCTGTCCAGCGGCCGGCCGAGGGGTGGCGGGAGCACGCCGACCCGGCCTCCGGCAGGCTCGGGAGGCCGCGCCCGCGCGTCGGCTCTGGTATCATGGGAGTCAGTCGATCCCCTGTGACGCACGGGAAAGGAGGTGAGCCCAGTGCAGATCCAGATCACCTACTGCACGGAATGAGACTACTATCCCCAGGCCTCCAGTCTGCAGGCCGCAATCAAGAAAGAGTTCGGAGTGACCGCTGACCTGAAGGGTGGTCACGCTGGCGTCTTCGACGTGGTGGTCGACGGTGACCTCGTCTACTCCAAGGACCAGACCTATCGCTTTCCGACGAACGAGGAGATCTTCGCCCAGATCAAGACGCGCCGGAAGGCCTGAGCACACCCGAGAGCTGGCCCGGCCGACGCCGTCAACGGGCGTCGTGCCACTCTCGCTCGAGGCGCTCCCGGTAGCGCGGGTGAGCCAGCCCGACCAGCGCGCGGGCGCGCTGGTCGACGCTCAACCCCCGCAGTTCGGCGCGCCCGAACTCGGTGACGATGCAGTCGGTGAGATGCCGCGGCGTCGTCACCTTGGCGCCCGCCCCCAGCCGGCCCACGATCCGCGAGACCTGCCCGTCGCGTCCGGTTGCGGGTAAGGCGATGACCGACCGCCCGCCTGGCGCCCAGTACGCGCCCTCGACGAAGTCGAACTGACCGCCGATCCCCGCCACTTGCCGGTCTCCGATCGATTCCGCGTTGACCTGGCCGGTGAGGTCCACCTCGATCGCCGAGTTGATGGAGACGAACCGCTCGAGCTGGGCCACCACCCGCGGGTTGTGGATCAACGAGGACGGCTCCATGTTGACGACCGGATTCTCGTGGACGAACCGGAAGAGGGCCTCGCTTCCCATGATCTCGCCAAGGTCCATCCGCCCCGGATTCCGGCTCTTCCGGGCGTTGGTGATGATGCCGCGCTCGAGCAGCGGCAGCATGGCGTCCACCAGCAGGGAGTGGATGCCGAGGTCTCTCCGGTCGCCCAGGACCCCGACCATGGCTTCGGGCACCGACCCGATGCCGATCTGAATCGTCGCCCCGTCAGGGACGAGGTCCGCCACGTGGGCGGCGATCCGACGCTCGGTCTCCCCGACCGGCGGTGCTGGATACGGCACCAGGGGACGATCGACCTCGACCCAGGCCGCGACCTCGTCGAGGCCGAGCGTGCTGTCGCCGCGGGTCCGCGGCATCCGGTGGTTGACCTCGGCGATGACGAGCGGAGCCGTCCGCGCCAGCGGGAGCGGATAGCTCGTCGACACCCCCAGTGAGAGTCGGCCGTCTCGGTCGGGAGGCGCGGTCTGGACCACGACCGCATCCGCCGCCCACGGCCCGCCTGGCCCGAAGATCCAGAGCGTGTCGAAGTACCGGGCCGGGATGAACTCCACCTGCCCCCGCGCCATCGCCTCCCGCAGCGCCGGCATGATGTGGAAGGTGACCCAGCGGAACGTCTCCTGGTGCTCCCGGGCACAGAACGGATAGTCACCGAGGAGGAGCCCGCCCATCAGCGTGAGAGGACGAAGGCGGGGAGCCCGAGCCACGAGCGCCTCGACGAGACTCCGGGGCTCCGCGCACCCCGGGGGAAGCAGGACCCGCATCCCCGGGCGGAGGTGACTCACGGCTTCGTCCGCGGTCACCGCCCCCCGAAACCGCGCGGTCAGGGGCTCCCCACCACGGAAGCCCGGCGGAGCGCCAACCCCGGCATGGAGTCGAGGTCGCCGTCCGTCGTCCCGGCGACAGCGTCGCGTGTGATGTCGTCGACCAGAGGTCCTGGAGCTCCCGTCATAATCATGACACCCGTGCGCTCGAGCCCTGAGATCCGGCCGGATGGCGGCCAAATGCCGGGCGATAAGGGCGGCACCGGTGTCGACGATCTGGCCTGAGAGGAATTCGGAGCCGATGCTGAGGGTCTCGGCCACATCACGGTCCTGGCCCCGGATGATAGCACAGCCACCCCCAGAACTCGGGAAAGGCGAGGAGTTTGCACATTGGAAAGAGCAGGCGGCGCGGCGGCAAGGCCAGCGGGGAAGACATAGCTAGAATATTGGCCTTATTAGATAGTAATTTATGGCCAATAACATCATGTGGGGTGTAATCCAGGGCCCCAGCTGCGGATATGAAACGCGGCGGAAACTTTTTGCTCGCTTGAGCCGTCTCATGGAAGGCGAAGGTGAAACCTGAGACCGGCGATCAATCGTAAAGGAAGGTGGCAATGAGCCGACACGCCGTGGCCGAGATCGACCCGCCCCGCTCGAAGCGGAAGCCCGAGGAGCTGGGGGAGGACCCCACCGCCCTGACGGGCGAGCTCGTCTCGGCGGACAAGGTCGAAGACGTGCTCGCGACACTCGACATTCAGCCGGCCGCCCCGGGCGACGAGCCGATGG
>DASYQW010000114.1 GCA_036005065.1 Candidatus Methylomirabilota bacterium
CACCGCGTCTCGCACCGGGAGGAAGGCCACGCCCTCACCAGGTGCCGGACAACGTTGGGTGATGGCGTTGGCATCCGCGCCGATCGAGGACACGAACTCTCTCGCCAGACGCGACTTCCCGATTCCGGCCTCACCCAGCACTGTGAGTCGCCACACGGTACCGGAGCGGACCACGCGACGAAACGCGGAGCGCAATCGGGTCAGCTCGCCCTGACGGCCGAACATCGGTGCGTCAAGCGCGCGGGGGATGGCTGGCGCGTGGGCGACGATCTCCAGGATCTGCCAGCCCGTGGTCTTTCCCGGAGCGCCATGGAGGGGTTTCATGATCACCGCCCCCCGGAGCAGCTGCTGCGCCGCCGGCCCGACCACAATCTGGTCGTCCGGCGCTGCCTGCTGCAACCGGGTCGCCGCCCTTACCACGGGCCCCGCAACGCAATCGCGGAGCGCGGCCCCGGGCCCTGCGACCACGATGTCGCCCGCTTCGATGCCCCCCCGCGACCGGTACAGGACGCCCTGGATCCCCGACGGGCGGTTGTTCAGCGCCAGAACTGCAGCCTGTGCGTCGGCAACGGCCCGCACGGCCCTCAGCGCGTCGTCCTCCCTCGCCACCGGGAACCCGAAGAACGCGACCAGGGTGTCCCCGAGCTGGCGCTCGACGCGCCCGCCGTGCCGCTCGATCACCTCGGCCGCGACCCGCGCGCAGTCGGCGCCCAGACGCCCGACGGCCTCAGCATCCACGTTCGGGTTCGCGCTGGGGGCGACGTCGAGGGCCGCGACCGTCGCGGTGCGCCGCTCCCGGGGAAGCCAGGACCCCGGCGAGCCGAGGGGCCCTGTCCGGGCGCGGTCTGCCGACGGCAGCTCGAGTGAGGGGTCCTGCCTCAGGATCGCCGTCTCCAGCTCACGCAGGGCGGGGCCGGGTTCGAGGCCCAACTCCTCGCCCAGCAGCGAGCAGGTGTCCCGGTACGCCTGGAGGGCGGCCGCCTGACGTCCCGAGCGGTAAAGCGCAAGCATCAGCAAGCCGTGCAGCCGCTCTCGGAACCGATGGGCCCGGATGAGCTGTTCCAGTTCGGGCACGAGATCTGCGGCACGACCCGCCTCGAGGTCCGCCTCGATCCGATCCTCGATCGCCTGGGTCCCAAGCTCCTCCAGTGCGGTGATGGCTCGCTGGGCGAACGGCTCGTACGCGAAGTCGGCGAGGGCCGGCCCCCGCCAGAGGGCCAGAGCCGCCGACAGCTTCGCAGCCCGCACCTTCGCTGGGGCGTCGCGGGCCTCGTCGATCAGCCGCTTGAACCGGTGAGCGTCGACGGCGTCCGGCTCGATCGCGAGCCGGTAGCCGCTCCCGGACGTCTGGAGCAGGGCGCCGGGCCGGGCCTTGCCCCTGCCTGGCTCGAGAACAGCCCGCAACCGTGACACCAGGCCATGGACGACCGTCCGGGCCGTCGGGGGAGGACTCTCGCCCCACAGCTCGTCGATGAGCCGGTCGGCCGAGACCGGCTGGCCGGCATGAAGCACCAGCAGGGCGAGGAGGGCCCGTCCGCGCCCCCTGGGGAGCGGTACCCGCCGCCTCCCGTCCAGGACCTCCGTCGGTCCCAAGATT
>DASYQW010000115.1 GCA_036005065.1 Candidatus Methylomirabilota bacterium
CAGGAAGGTGAGGCTGGCCTCCACGACGATGTTGTTGGCGACGGTGGCGGTGGCGAGGACGATGACCGGCGTCAAGACGTTCGGGACCACGTGCCGGATGACGATCGTCCGCTGGCCCGCGCCGATGGCGCGCACGGCTTCCACGTACTCGCGCTGCTTGATCGACAGCACCTGGGCCCGGACCACCCGGGCGAAGGCCGCCCAGCCGGCGATACCCAGCACGAGGATCACGTTGAGCAATCCGGCGCCGACCGCGGCCACCACGGCGAGGGCCAGCAGCAGGAACGGGAACGCGAGCTGGACGTCGGCCAGTCGCATGATCCCGGTGCCCAGCCGGCCCTCGTAGTATCCCGCCACCAGCCCCAGGCTCGAGCCGAGCAGTGCCGCGATCAGCACCGTGCCGAGGCCGACGACCAGGGAGATCCGCGAGCCGTAGACGAGGCGCGTGAAGACGTCGCGTCCGAGCTGATCCGTCCCGAGGAGCTGGGCGGCGGTGCCGCCCACCTGCCAGGCGGGCGGCCGGAGGCGTTGGGCGGGCTCGCCGAAGGTCGGGTCGTACCGGGTGATCCCGGGCGCGGCCACGGCGCTGATGACGACCAGGAGGAGGAACCCCACGTTGAAGAGCCCGCTCCCACGGCGGAGCGTCCGCCACAGCCGCCGCCGGTACCACGGCAGCGTGGCCGCCACGGTCGAGCCCGGGCCGAGGGGCCCGACCGACGATGGGGCCCCCGGAATGGCCTCACTCACGGCGCCATCCGGCCGGCCTCAGGCGAGCTTGACGCGGGGATCCAGCCACGCATAGCTCAAATCCACCAGCAGGTTGAGGCCCACGAACACCAGCGTGATGAAGAAGACCGCCGACGCCACGGTGGGAAAGTCGCGGAAGGTCACCGACTCGACGACGAGCCGGCCCATGCCCGGCCAGCCGAAGATGCTCTCGGTGATCACCGCGCCGCCGAAGAGATTGGCGACGTCCAGCGCCCAGGCGGTGACGACGGGCATCATCGCGTTCTTCAGGACGTGCTTGGCCATGACCGTCCGCTCGGGGACGCCCTTGGCCCGCGCCGTTCGGACGTACTCCTGAGAGAGGCACTCGAGCACACTGGACCGCACGAGTCGGGTATTGCGGCCGAGCGACTGAGCCCCGAGCGTGATGGCCGGCAGCACCACGTTCTCCCACCCTCCGTACCCCATCGCCGGCAGGACGCCCAGGTACACGGCGAACACCAGGATGAGCAGCAAGGCGAGCCAGAAGTTGGGGATCGACTGATTGAGGATCGCGAACGTCCGCACCGACTGATCGACCCAGGAGTAGGGGCGCACCGCGGACAGCGTGCCGAGGACCAGGGACAGTACCGTCGCGTAGCACGCGGCAGCCAGCATGAGCTGGACCGTCAGCGGGAACCGTTCGAGCACGATCGGCATCGCCGGCTGGCCGATGAACCGGAGCGAATCGCCGAAATCGCCTCGGATCGCTCCGCCGAGGGGGCGCATCTTGGCCTCGATGGCGCCCGTACCGTAGCTCGACACCTCGACGGTCTGCCCGGTCTGGCCCGGGGACGAAAAGGAGTCACCGACGAAGAAGCGGAGGAGCTGGACCGGCCACGGCTTGTCCAGCCCGTATCGCTGCCGGATGACGGCCATGACTTCTTCCGACGCGCCGGGCGGCATGAGCATGGCGGCAGGATCGCCCGTGAGGTGGAGGACCACGAACACCACCAGCAGCACGCCCACCACCACGAAGATCGACTGGAACAGGCGGTTGAGGATGTAGCGGGTCACGGTCGCTGGCTCGATTCCTAACGGGCCGGCGGAGACACCCGGCCGGCCCGCTGCCCGCCGGCCGGGTTCGGCGACCCGGCCGGCAGGCCTTCGACGGGGCGGGCGCCCCGCCAGCTCACGCGCTTCGGGGCTTCATCTCCTTGGCCCAGATCATCTCGTCGGGCCGCGGCTTCCAGTTCACCCGGCTGCTCACCCCGTACATGTCGACGACCTGCATCCCGAAGATCGCGAAGCTGCTCTCCCACATCATCTTCTGGAGCTGGGAGTAGATGGCCTTCCGCTTCTGCTCGTCGATCGTCGAGCGCGCCTCGTCGACGAGCTTGTCGAGCGCCGGATCGTTCGGGTAGTCGGGCGACGGCGTGCTCTTGGTCCGCCACAGGGGGCCGAAGTCGATGTCCGCGTCGAACATCCAGTTCCCCCAGCTGTTGAAGATGATGCCGTCGAGCTTACCGGCGTTGGCCTGCGAGTAGAACGTCCCCGCCTCGTACAGCTTGGGGACCACCCGGAGGTACTCGGGGCCGAGCTTGTTGAGCTCGCCGATGATCCCCTCGCCCATGTCCTTGTCCTTGGTGTACCGGCCCTGGATGAAGTGGAAGTTGACCGTGATGGGCAGCGGCAGGCCGGACTCCTTCAGGAGCTTGCGGGCCTTGTCCGGGTCGTGCGGGTAGAAGGGCAGCGTCGGGTCGTAGCCGAAGTGGTACTTGCCGACGATCGTCGAGAGCCGCTCGCCCAGCCCGCTGTAGATCGTACGGAGCAGCTCGCCGACGTTCGCGGCGTAGTTGAACGCCTGCCGCACCTTCACATTGTTGGTGGGCGGCACGTGGGCGTTCATCCGCCACCAGCCGAACCGGTTGCTGGTGACGTGCTCGACCCGACCTCGCCCGGACCGGTTGATGATGTCCGCCTGCTCGGCGGGGACGGCCACGGTGACGTCGGCCTGCCCCGACATGAGCGCCGACACCCGGGTCGAGGCCTCCGGCACGGTGCGGATGATCACCTTCTCGAACGCCGGCGCCCCGCCCCAATACTGCTGGTTGGCCTCCATCACGAGGTCGCCGTCTTTTACCCAGCTCACAAAGCGGTAGGGCCCGGTGCCGTTCGCGTGGTTCTGCAGGTAGGCGGTCGGGTTCTCGCTGTAGAACTTCGGCGACACCATCCGCATGCCGAACCCGTTGAAGCGGTTCAGGACGATGGGATCGGGCACCTTGGTGATCACGTTGACGGTGTACCGGTCGACCGGCTCGCCGCGGTCGATGGTGTCGTACGCGTGCCAGGCGACGGTGGGCGGCAGGAAGTTCTTGTCCACCCGGCCCAGCAGCCGATCGATGCTGAACTTCACCGCCTCCGCATCGAAGTCCTCGCCATTGTGGAACTTGACCTTCTCGCGCAGCTTGAACTGGAAGGTCGTCTCGTTGACGCGCTTCCACGAGACGGCCAGCATCGGCTTCCAGCCCTTGTAGGGATCGATCGGATTGCTCATGTCGACCAGGTTCTCGAACATGTTGCCGAGCGGGCTCTCGTCGTAGGTGTTGATGTGGTTCTGCGGGTCCATCGTCGCCCGGGGGACGCCGTACAGGATCATCAGCGGCTGCTTGCTCTGCGCCCCGGCGCGACGGATCAGCAACGGCCCGGACGCCACCCCGAGGCCGACCCCGGTGGCGACCCTGATGAAGCCGCGGCGGCTGATGTTCACGGTCGGCAGCTTGTCCAGGTAGGCTGTCCTCGCATCACTCATGGTTACCCTCCAGGTCGCCAAGGGGTTGAGCCGAGCAGGCCGTCCAAGTGGACCGTCTTCAGGCGAAGCAGGGCGAACCGTGCGGGCAGTGTAGGATCGCCCGTCGGGGCTTGTCAATACGGCCGGGCTGAGTCCGGGCTGGTCCCGCGCTCCTCAGGCGGACCGGTGGCTTCCCCTCGGCGATCGAGTGTCAGCGCGAACCCCACGCCGAAGCGCGCGTGGTAGTCCACCTCCTGGGTCAGCTCGCATGTTCCCTGCCCGCTGTAGGCGGTCAGGAGGTCTCGCTGGGTCTCGTGATCGGTGATGATCACCCACCGCGTCTCGGGCGGGTAGAGGGGGAATCGATCGAGACTGTGCCATGTCCCCCGCGCGAGCGCATACCCCTTGGAGCCGTCGAGCAGAAACGCGCGGACGTCGGTCGGATCCGGGACAGCCGTGCGATCCGATGAAGGCGGGGCGACCGCGACCACCGCCGGCGACCCTCCCAGCGGGAGGAATGTCTGCGTCAGGTTGAAGTGCCGCTCGAGCTTCGAGAACCGAAGGCCCTGGTATGGCGTCCTCAGGAGCATCACGAGTGGCCGGCCCGAGCTGAAGTCGACGGCCCACCCCTGGGTGCCGCTCTCGGTCTCGAAGTCGGGCGGTCGGTCCTTGGCCGAGACGACCTGCCCGAAGGGGGCGAAGGCCTCCTCGGTCAGCGGCTCGACCCTCACCTGGTGGACGGTGGACATCGGCGCTCAGGGCGCCAGGACGATGCGGACCGCGTTCCGGCCGTAGACCTGCACGAGACGCTCCACGACCCGGACGACGAGCGGCGCGAGATCCGGCGCGTTGGCGTCGATGGCGCGGCGAATCAGGTCGAGGTCGGACTCCTCGAGCGGCCACCCCTGGGCGCGAGCGGTCAGCACGACCGCCAGGCGAACCGTGCGGTTGCCGGGGTGGACCAGCCGGCGCACCGCGTCGGCGGCGAGCGAGAGGATCGCCGACCGCCACAGCGCGCGCACCGAGCGGCGAAAGAGCGGTCCCCCTCCGTTCAGCGCGGGCCCGAGGTCGGCGACGTCGGTGACCACGGCACGCACCAGCTCGACATGCCGGCCTGGCGCGTCCAGCACGTCGTGCACCAGGGCCGCCGGGAGGGAGGGCGCCGCCTCGAGGACCACCCCGCCGGCCTGGACGAGGTCGACGACTACCCGGTCGGATCGCCGGAGGAGGGCGGCCACGTCCCGAGCCTGCTCCGGCGTGACGGGCAGGAGGGCGTAGAGGAGCTCGCCGGCCATCGCGGGCGCCTCGGCGAAGGCCGGCGCGGCCGGGCTCGTGATCCCGAAGACCAGGACCAGCACGGGGAGAATCCACCGCATGTCATGTCCTCCCGTCAGGCCGACCGCTGCCGAGCGAGACCTGGAGCCGATTGTCCGCCATTTCGGCAGAGGCTGTAAAGCCTCGATACGGCCTCTTGACAGGCACCCGCCTTCCGGCCGATTCTTCTTGGCAAGTCCGTAGCGGTTGGGGGACGGGCCGGCGCCGTCATGTGCGGACAGCCGGCCAACTAACGCACCCACACCAAGGAGCGCTCGATGGCACAGGTCGTCCTGAAGGAGCTGGGGAAGAAGTTCGACGAGGTGGTCGCGGTCCGCGATGTGAACCTCACGATCAAGGACCAGGAGTTCATCGTCCTGGTCGGCCCCTCGGGCTGCGGCAAGTCCACCACCCTCCGGATGATCGCGGGCCTGGAGGAGATCACCTCGGGCGAGATCTACATCGGGGAGCGGCTCGTCAACGACCTCCCCCCCAAGGACCGCGACATCGCGATGGTGTTCCAGAACTACGCCCTGTACCCGCACATGACCGTGTACGACAACATGGCGTTCGGCCTGAAGATGCGGAAGTTCCCGAAGCCGGAGATCGACAAGCGGGTCCGGGAAGCCGCCCAGATGCTGGGCATCCAGGAGCTGCTCAAGCGCAAGCCCCGGCAACTCTCGGGGGGCCAGCGCCAGCGGGTCGCCGTCGGACGCGCGATCGTGCGACACCCGCAAGTCTTCTTGTTCGACGAGCCCTTGTCGAACCTCGACGCCAAGCTGCGCGTCCAGATGCGCGTCGAGCTCAAGCGCCTCCACGAGCGCCTGGAAACGACGGCCATCTATGTGACCCACGACCAGGTCGAGGCCATGACCCTCGGCGATCGCGTCGTGGTGATGAAGGACGGGCTCGTCCAGCAGGTCGGCGACCCGCTGGGGATCTACTCGAAGCCGCGCAACAAGTTCGTCGCGGGGTTCATCGGCTCCCCGGCCATGAACTTCCTCGACTGCACGGTAGTGGGGAGCGACGGCGATCTGGCCATCGAGTCACCCGGCCTGCGGATCAGCGTGCCGCCGGCGCAACGGGCGTCCATCGAGCGCTACAAGGGGAAGGCCGTGACGCTCGGGGTCCGTCCCGAGGACATCCGCGAGGCGGGGCCGGCCGACCCGAAGAACTTCCGCGTGGACGCCGTGGTGGAGGTTGTCGAGCCGCTAGGGAACGAGATCCTGCTCGACGTCAAGGTCGGCCAGCATCCCCTGGTCGCCCGGGTTCCTCCGACCTCCCGGGTGCGGCTCCACGAGCAGATCCCGCTCACGCTCAACCCCGAGCAGCTGCATTTCTTTGACACGCAGACCGAGCAGGCCATCGAGTAAGCCTCGCGCGCGGGGTGCCCTCGCGCCCCGCGCGCCGTCCGCTTCTCTCGCGTGATCCTGGCCGTCCTCCTCGCGGTCGTCCTGTCGCTCGTCCCGGGGGGGCGGCCGGCCGGGGCGACCGACCCGATCGCCGTCGGGGAGATCAGCTCCCGCACCGGGCTGCTGGCCACCCAGGGGCTGGCCGTCGCCCAGGGCATCCAGATCGCCGCCGACGGCGTCAACGCGCGGGGAGGCATCGCCGGACGGCCCATCCGTCTGCTCGCCCGGGACGACGAGGGTAAGCCCGACCGCGCCATCGCGGCCGCCGAGGAGCTCGCCGGGCGGCAGCGGGTGGCGGCGCTGGTGGGCGGGTACGTGGACAGCCTGATCGGCCCCGTCAGCGAGGTCGCCGAGCGGACGCGAACGCCCTTCGTGGCGAGCGCGTCCCTGGACGAGCGGCTCACGCGGCGCCGGTACCGGTATTTCTTCCGCGTCTCGAGCCTCCGGCCCTACGTCGCGGTCACCGTCGGGCTCCTCCGCGACCTCGTGCGGCCTGACCGGGTCGCCATCCTGTACTCCTCGACTCCGGGCGCCTCTCAGCTCGCCGCCCGCCAGCGCGAGGCGCTCCAGGCGATCGCCATCGCCGTGCCGCTCTTCGAACCCTTCTCGCCGGGGCTCTCGGACTTCTCGCCGCTCCTCGCCAGGGTCCGGGACCGGAAGATCGATGTCCTGCTCTCCGACGCGTTCTTCGCCGATCACCTCCTCATCGTCCGGCAGATGGCGCAGGGAGGGTGGCGAGTGCCCGGCTTCCTGGGCGCCTTCGGTCTCGAATTCCCGGCCGTCATCCGAGAGCTGGGCGCCGCCGCCGAGGGACTGCTCGGCACGACGTCCTGGCAGCCGGGAGTGTTCGTCCCGGCCGCCCTCGCCGAGTCCCACGCCTTCGTCGACGCGTACCGCGCGCGCTTCGGGCAGGAGCCCGTGCCTCTGAGCATGCACGGCTACGCGGCGGCCCGGACGCTCTTCGCCGCCATGGCCGCCGCGGCGGGGAAGGGCCAGGCGCCCGCCGGCGACACGCTCCGGGACGCGCTGGCCCGGGTCGACGTCGAGACGCCGCTCGGCCGGATCGAGTTCGACGCGCACGGCGACCCCCTCCACTACGCGCGCGTGATCGTCCAGGTCCAGGGGGCCCGCCACGCCGTGGTGTACCCGCCCGCCGCCGCCACGGCGCGCCTCGTCTACCTGCGCCCCTGAGTTGAACTCGGCGGGGGGCTGCGCCCCCCTCCGATTCCTCCCCCAGGAGGTTGCGCGGGCAAAGCCCGCGCTCGGAGCGGAACATCCGGTGGCATGGTGATCAAGTGTGAGCGCGAGGGCCCTGCCCCGCGCATTCTTTCACGGGCCCTGAGTTTGGCCGGAGAGAACCTCCGCGAATGTCGCTGACGACGGTCGGGCAGGCGATTCTGGTGGGCGCCGCCAACGGCGCCTTCTACGCCTTCCTGGCCCTCTCCTTCTGGCTGATCTTCGCCCTCACGCGCGCGCTCAACCTCGCCCACGGCGAGTTCGTGGTCCTCGGCGGCTACCTGGGCTACGCCGCCGGCCGCGCGTGGGGCGTGCCGCTCCCGCTCGCCGTGCCGCTCGCCGCGATCGCCCTGGTGCCGCTGGGGCTCGTCTGGCGCGCGCTGATCGCGCGCGTTCGGGAGCCGATCGAGCTCAACAGCCTCGTCCTGACCTTCGGCCTCTCGCTCCTCCTCCAGAACCTGATGCTGGCCGCGTGGTCGGCCGATTATCGGCTGATCGCGTCCGAGGCGGCCGCCCCGGCCTCGCCCCTCGCGCTCGGCATCCCGCCCGGGCGCGCCGGAGCCGCCGCCGTCGCGCTCGGCACCATCCTGGGGCTCCACCTCCTCCTGGTCAGGACCCGCGTCGGGGCCGCCCTCCGAGCCACCAGCCGGGATGCCGAGACCGCCGCGCTGATGGGGGTGAACGTGGACCGCGTGAGCACGGCGAGCTTCGCGGCGGCGGCGGCGATCGCCGGAGCCGGCGGTGTCCTCTTCGGCGTCTTCCACTACCTCCACCCGGCCGCCGGAGTCGAGCTCACCCTGCTCGCCATCACGCTGGCGATCCTGGCCGGGACCTGGCGGGGCCCGGGGCCCTTGCCGGGCCTGCTGTTCGGCGGACTGGCCATCGGCCTGGCCGAGTCACTCGTCCTCGCCTGGGCCGGCCCGCGCTGGCGGGAGCTGGTCGTGGCCGCGCTGCTGCTCGGCGTCCTCCTGGTCCGGGGCGGCGGCGAGGACCCGAGGCGACGGGCGCCATGACGACCGCGCTCCCGAGGGGCCTGGCGGCCGCAGCGGTGGCGGTCGCCGTCGCGCTCCCGGCGCTGGTGGGATTCGACCCGTACTACCTCTACATCCTCGGCGCCGCGCTCCTGTGGGCCTCGCTGGCCAGCGCCTGGAGCCTCCTCGCCTTCGCCGGCCAGATCTCCTTCGGCCACGCCGCCTACTTCGGCGCCGGCGCGTACACGAGCGCGCTGCTGGCCCAGCGCGCCGGGTGGAGTCCCTGGCTGAGCGTCCTGGCCGCGGCCGCCGGCGGCGCCGCCCTGGCCGTCCCCATCGGGCTCACCGCGCACCGCCTCGGCGGCGCCTCTCTCGCCCTCGCCACGTTCGCCTACGCGGAAGGGTGGCGGGTGGTCGCTCACAACTGGACGGAGCTGACCGGTGGCGGGGCCGGGCTCATCGGGATCCCGCCCCTGCCCCCGCTCCCCATCGGCGTTCCGGCGACGGCCTCCGGGGAGCGGACGAGCGCCTATTACCTGGCCCTCACGCTTCTCCTCGGCGCCCTGAGCCTCTTTGGCGGGCTCCGGCGGAGCCGGGTCGGCCTGGCGTGGGCGGCCATCCGAGAGCGGGAACAGCGCGCCCGACTGCTCGGGCTCGGCCCGACCCCGTACAAGCTCCTGGCCTTCGCCTGCTCGGGCGCGCTGACGGCGGCCGGCGGCGCGCTCTACGCGCACACGGTCCGCTTCCTCGAGCCGGACCTCGTCTTCGGCCGCCTCCTCTCGATTCTCCCGCTCGTCATGGCGACCTTCGGCGGCGCCCGCACGCTGCTCGGGCCGCCCGCGGGGGCCCTCCTGCTCTACCTGACGTCGGAGCTCGCGCTCGGGCCCACACTCCCACGCCTCCACCAGCTGCCATACGCGGTGGCCCTGATCGTGGCGGTCCTCGTCCTGCCGCGCGGGCTGGCCGGCCTGTGGCGCCGCGCGTGATGCCCGCGCTGCTCGAGCTCCGCGCGGTCAGCAAGCGCTTCGGCGGACTCCAGGCGCTCCGCGAGGTCACGTTCGGGATCGAGGCCGGGACGCTGGTGGCCTTGCTCGGTCCCAACGGGGCCGGCAAGACGACACTCTTCGACATCGTCACCGGCCTGGCGCGCCCCACCAGCGGGATGGTCCGGTTCGATGGCATCGACCTCGGGCGCGTCGCATCGCATCGGATCGCGGCCCTCGGGATCGGGCGGACCTTCCAGATCGCCCGCCTCTTCCCGGCGCTGCCGGCCGTCGACAACGTCCTGGTCGGCGTGACGTTCGGCCGTCGCCGCCTGGCGGCCGGCGAGCGCCGCGCGCGGGCCGCCCGGCTGCTCGAGATGGTGGGGCTCGAGGCGAAGGCCATGAGGCCGGCCCGCGAGCTCTCGCTCGGCGAGCAGAAGCGCCTCGAGCTCGCCGTGGCTCTCGGGCCCGAGCCGCGCCTGCTGCTCCTCGACGAGCTCGCCTCCGGGCTGCCCCCGCGCGGACGCGAAGAGGTCGTCCGCTTCTACAGCCGGCTGCGGGGCGGCGGCCTGACGATCCTGGCCATCGAGCACTCGCCCGGCCGGCTGGCCGAGCTGGCGGATCGGGTCCTCGTGCTCGACCAGGGCGCGCTCGTCGCCGACGGCCGCCCGCGCGAGGTCCTCGCCTCGCGCCGGGTGGCCGAGGCCTATCTCGGCGAGGACGACTAGCGTGGCCGGGGGTCGGCCGCGCCGGGCCGTCGGAGCCGTGGTGGGGCTCCTGGTCCTGCTCCTCGGGGCGCGAGGCGGAGCCGAGCCCCGCCTCTACGTCGTCGACCCGGAGCGGAGCCAGATCCGCTTCCACGCGGTCTCGCGTCTGATGGATGCCGACGGAGCCTTCGGTCGCTTCAGCGGCGAGGTGCGCCTCGACGCAGGTCGACCCGAGACCGCGGCGGGGCGGCTGACCATCGAGGTGGCCTCGATCGACACCGGCATCCGCGTCCGGGACAGCCACCTCCGCAGCGACGACTTCTTCGACGTCGAGCGCTACCCGCGGGCGACCTTCGTGATCGCCGCCGTACGGCGCGAGGGCGAGCGCTGGGTGGTCGGTGGCCAGCTCACCATCCACGGTGTCACCCGGACGATCGCGGTCCCGGTGACCGTGACCGCCTCCGAACGGTCGATCCGGGTCGCCGGAGAGCTCACCCTGAACCGGCGGGAGTTCGGGATCAACTACTCCAGCCGGCTCAACCCGATCCGCGACGAGGTGCGGGTGTGGTTCGATCTCTCGGTGGTGCCCCGGTGAGCGCGGCGCCGGTGTCTCTCCTGGCCGTCGACCGGGTGGCCGCCGGCTACGGGGGCGCCCTGGTGCTGCGCGAGCTCTCGCTGGAGGTGCGCCCGGGGGAGTTCGTGGCGCTGCTCGGTCCGAACGGCGCCGGGAAGACGACGCTGCTCCGTACCATCGTCGGGCTGCTGCCGATCCGGACGGGGACCATCCGCCTCGGCGGCCTGCGGCTCGACGGCCTGCCGCCCTACCGGATCGCCGCCCAGGGGGTGACCGCCGTCCCGGAGGGCCGGCGCCTCTTCGACGAGCTGACGGTCCGCGAGAACCTCGAGTTGGGCGCCTACCTGCCGCCCGCCCGCCGGGACCGGGCGGCCAGCCTGGCCCGGGTGGAGCATCTCCTTCCCGCGCTGCGCGACCGGCGGGACGAGCGCGCCGGCGCGCTCTCCGGCGGCGAGCAGCAGATGGTCGCGATCGGCCGTGGTCTCATGGCGCGGCCGCGTCTCCTCCTCCTCGACGACCCCTTCCTCGGCCTGGCCCATCCCGTCCTGCACCGGGTCACCGCGGCGCTCCGCGAGCTGAGCGCCACCGGCGGGGTGAGCATCCTGGCCGCCGGGCAGCATGTCCGCCGGCTCCTCCGGCTCGCTGACCGCGCCTACCTTCTCGAGGAGGGTCGCGTCGCCGTCACGGGCCCGGCGGCCGACCTCCTCCAGGATCCGCATGTCCGCCGGACGCTGCTCGAGCTGGCGCCTCCGGAGTCCCCGTGAGACGCGGCCGGGTCGCGGCCGCCGCGGTGGGGACGCTGGCGCTCGCCACCGCCGTGGCGGCGGCGTTCTTCCTTCCGCTCCCGCCCTCTCCGCCGGGACCGGAGCCCGGCCGCACGCTCTTCCGGGCCCACTGCGCGACCTGTCACGGCGCCGATGGCCGTGGCCGGTCCTGGCGGGCGCGCCTGCTCCTGCTGGACCCGGGGAACCTGGCCGCGCCTCCGGCGGCGACGCTCTCCGACCCGTACCTGCTGGACCTCATCCGTCACGGCGGGGCGAGCTTCGGGAAGCCGGGCATGCCGTCGTTCGGCTTCGTCCTGAGCGAGGCCGAGATCGAGGCCCTCGTCGCCTATCTGCGAGCCCTGCCCCGCTGACCCACGGCCGGGCGGTATAGCCTGGTCCACCTGAGGGCCCACCTCGAGACGCGGGCGCTCCTCGATCCCCAGCAACTCCACCGCTACAACGTGCTGCGGGGCTACGTGGGCCCCGAGGATGGGCCCACCGGGTCGCCCCACGGGGCGCGGCACTGAGCGAACCCGCCGCGCACCGGGAACGACGGCGGCCTCGCGTCGCTTGCGTTTCGGGGTATCATGATCCCGAATTCCCGAGCCGACCCTGCCGCCTGAGGGGGATCGCATGCGCGTCGTCAACCTCGCCGAGGCGTTCCGTCGGTTCACCGACCCCTGGTCGCCGAAGATCGTCGGCGAAGTCAACGACCTGCACGTGAAGGTGGTCAAGCTCACGGGCGAGTTCGTCTGGCACCACCACGAGCAGGAGGACGAGCTGTTCCTGGTGGTGAACGGCCGGCTGCGGATGCGCCTGCGCGGCGGCGACCGGGAGGTGGGCCCCGGTGAGTTCATCATCGTGCCCCGCGGCACCGAGCACTGCCCGGTCGCGCTGACCGACGAAGTGCAGGTCGTGCTGCTCGAGCCGAGGGGGACGCTCAACACCGGGAACGTGACCAGCGAGCGGACGGTGGCCACTCCGGAGTGGCTGTAGCCAGGAGGAGCCCGATGGCGAAGGCGATGCCGACCATCACCAAGAAGGACATCTCGAGCCTCCGGAGCACGCTGGAGTACCTCCGCGAGGCCGGCGAGCTGCTCGCCTCCGACGTCGAGATCGACCCCCACCTCGAGCTGGCCGCGATCCAGAAGCGGCTCGACGGCGGCCCCCCCCTCCTCTTCGAGCAGGTCAAGGGCTACCCGAACGCTCGCCTCGCCAACAACATCTACGCCTCGGCCGACCGGATCGCCCGGCTGTTCGGCGTGGACGATCCCCGGAAGTTCAAGTTCAAGGCGGTGGAGGCGATCCGTCAGCCCCTGCCGCCCATCGAGGTGAAGGACGCCCCCTGCCAGGAGGTGGTCGTCACCGAGAACATCGACGTGTGGGACCGGATCCCCATGATCTCCCACTCCAGCTCCGACCCGGCGCGGACCCTGGGGGCCGGCAACACGGTGGTCCGCGGCCCGTTCTTCTGGGGCGGCTCCCACATCGGCTATAACCGGATGAACTTCCGGGGCCCCGACTACTCGAGCTTCCAGATCTCGCCCGGCTCCCACATGGACATGGTGGCGACCCACTGGTACCACAAGGAGCCGATCCCGATGACGATAAACATCGGGGTCCCGCCCGCCTGCACCATGATGGCCGGCTCCGGCTTCACGTACATGATCCTGCCGAAGGGCGCGGACGAGCTGGGGGTGGCCGGCGCCCTCCAGGGCTTCCCGGTGGAGCTGGTCAAGGCGCGCACCGTCGACGCCTGGGCGATCGCCAACGCCGAGTACGTGATCGAGGGCTACCTCGACACGACCCAGAAGGTCTGGGAGAGCCCGCTCGCCGAGAAGGACGGGAAGCAGGGCGTCTACCCGTTCCACCCGGAGTGGGCCGGCTACATGGGCAAGTCCTACCGCACGTACAAGTTCCAGGCGACCGCCATCACGCACCGCCAGGACAAGCCGATCTACTACGGCCTCATCGTCCACGGCATGGACGACCACTACATCGACGTCTCGATGCGCGAAGCGGCGTTCTTCGAGGTGGCGGACCGGATCTCCCCGGGCTTCTGCGTCGACACCCACATCCCGATGGGGCTGACCGACTGGGGCGGCGTGATCTTCCAGGTCCGGAAGCGCCGCCAGCGGGACGAGGGCATCCAGCGCAACATCCTGACCGCCGCGATGTCGATCTCGCTCGGCCTGCGGCTGGCGATCGCGGTCGACGAGGACATCGACATCTACACGCCCGAGGACATCCTGTGGGCCCTCGCGACCCGGGTGACGCCGGAGAGCATCCAGACGGTCTGTGCCGGCGGCTTCGGTCAGACGTTCCAGCCCGCGGAGCGCAGCTCGGCGGGCGGCCGCGACTGGACACAGAGCAACATCCGCTTCTCGGGCGGGCTGGCGATCGACGCCACCGTGCCCTTCGCCTACAAGGAGGCCTTCGAGCGGGCCCGCTACGACGTGGAGCTGGTGGACCTCGCCAAGTGGTTCACGCCCGAGCAGATCGTGCGGGCGAAGGGGTCGCAGCTGGGCTACGCGAAGTGGATGGCTGAACGCGGCATCTAGAGCCCCCCTGACGGTTTCGGCCCGCGTCCCTCGAGACTGCCTCCCCCCCAAGGAGCGTCATCGCCCGAATGGGTCGATCCGACGGCGTCCTGATCGCGGGCGCCGGGCCGGTCGGCCTCGTCACGGCCCTTTGCCTCGCGCGCCGCGACGTCCCCGTCACCGTGCTCGAGGCCGAGCCCTGGCTCACCGAGGACCTGCGGGCCGGTTCGTTCCACCCGCCCACTCTGGAGATGCTCGACGACGTCGGCCTCACGAGCCGTCTGCATGCGATGGGCCTCGTCGTTCGGGCCTGGCAGTTTCGCGACCGCCGGGCAGGACTCGTCGCCGAGTTCGACCAACCTCGCCGAGAAGCTTGCGCGGGTCTGGCGGGGGGAGACGGGCGAGGCGGAGCTCGACCGCTACGACCGCCAGCGACGGCAGATCAACACGGAGTACGTCCAGACGATGACGATCCAGAACAAGCGGACGATCGAGGAGCGCGACCCAGAAGTCCGGCGCCGGCGGCACGACGAGATGCGGCGCACCGCCGAGGACCCGGGGCGGGCGCGCGCCTACCTCCTCCAGACCTGGATGATCGAGAGCGTCCGCAAGGCCGCGCGCATCCCGTGAAGGAGGAGGCCCCGTTCCCTTCCTTGACGCGGAGGCCATGGTCGACTACGCTGAGGCGCGCCGATGTACACGTCTCACTTCGGGTTGGCCGAGGCCCCCTTCTCCATCACGCCCGACCCGCGCTACCTCTACATGAGCGAGCGCCATCGCGAAGCCCTCGCGCACCTCCTCTACGGTGTCGGCGAAGGAGGCGGCTTCGTCCAGCTCACGGGCGAGGTGGGGACCGGCAAGACGACGGTTTGCCGGTGTCTCCTCGAGCAGCTGCCGCCCCACGTCGACGTCGCCCTGATCCTGAACCCCCGGCTCACCGCCCTCGAGCTCCTGGCCACCATCTGCGACGAGTTGCGTGCGCCCTACCCGCCGGGGCCCGCCAGTCTCAAGGCGCTGGTGGACGCCCTGTACCAGCACCTGCTCGAGGCGCACGCGCGGGGCCGCCGCACGGTGCTGATCCTCGACGAGGCGCAGGATCTCGCGCTGGACGTCCTCGAGCAGATCCGCCTGCTGACGAACCTCGAGACGGCCACGGAGAAGCTCCTCCAGATCATCCTGATCGGCCAGCCCGAGCTGATCCAGCTCCTCGAGCGCGAGGACCTCCGCCAGCTGGCCCAGCGCATCACCGCCCGGTATCACCTGGAGCCCTTCACCCCGGACGAGACGCGCGCCTACATCCGCCACCGGCTCCAGATCGCCGGGCGCACGCGCGGGCTCTTCACCGACAACGCGTTCCGGCGTGTCCACCGCGAGTCGGCCGGCGTGCCGCGCCTGATCAACATCATCTGCGACCGCGCGCTCCTCGGCGCCTA
>DASYQW010000116.1 GCA_036005065.1 Candidatus Methylomirabilota bacterium
CTTGTCCGGGCCGCCCACATGGCCGCACCCGAACCCGTACCAGACCGGCGCGACGGGGGTGACGGTCGCGCCGCGCAGCAGGGATGGCGGGATGTCCCGGTACTTGGCGAAGTGCTGCCGTCTCCCGATCCGGGGCGTCACGTCCCAGCCCCCCTCGGGCGCCTCGTAGTAACAGTCGCGGTCGCTGAGCGGCCCGGCAGTGACCTGATCGGTCGCCTGGAGGGCGGCTCGGGCGAAAATCCCCGTGATCTGGACCGCGGAGCGCTTGCGGGCGCCCGCCGGGCTGCGCCGCACGACCGCATCCTGGGTCACGTCGAAGAGACGCTGGACGCCCGCCAGCACGAACTTCAGGCGGGCGAGCGCCGCTGGGTCGCTGGTCGCCGCGTACCGGAAGGCCTCGGCGGCGAGGTAGTGCCCGGTCCAGATGGCCGAGTCGGCCTCCACGCCGAAGGAGCGCCGCTCGGCGATCTGCGGCCCACGGATGGGCGTGAAGTCGATCGCGAACACGCCGCCGTAGGGGATGTGCGGGACGATGGCTTGCTCGAGCTGGAGGGCCGGTGTCGCGTAGTCCGCCCCGGTCGGCGGGGGCGGGGTTGTGCCGCGCGGATGGCCCTGCCCCCACGTCCGTGGGAGGCCCCCGGCGAGCGGCTGGAGGATGTCGGGGGCGGGCACGTGGACCGTCGGCAGCGTGAGGCTGAAGGGGACGGAGACGCGCCCGACGCGCTTGAGTTTGATGGAAAGACGCCCCGTCAGGCGCAGCGTCATCCGGTCGAGTGGGCTGACCTCGCTCCCCGGGTCTCCGGACGACGTGAAGCGCATGATGAGGTCGCCCCCGAGCCGCGCCTCGAGGATCCCGAAGTCGTCGCCGATGTCGAAGGCCTGAAACGGACCCCGCAGGGTCAGGCTCCCGTCGCTCGGGTCGACGCGGACCGTGATGCTGACGGGGATGCTGATGGGAATCGCGCCATCCCCGCCGAGCTTGAGGCGAGCGTTGACGGTCGCATTCACGACCCGCGGCCCGGGCCGCGTCTGATCGGTCGGGTCGAGCTGGGCCCGGGTGGTGAGCTTGACGTCCCAGACGCGGAGCCCGAAGGGAACGCTGGGGCTCACACTGAAGATGGTCTCACCGCCCACCCGGACCCTGGCAGTGGCCTTCAGCGTGCCCCGCACCTTGAAGCTCCAGCCGCCCTCCAGCGGGGCCTCGAGAGTGAATCCGGTGAGCGACGCCGCGCTGAACCCCGGCGGGGAGGCGATGTCCACGTCGGCCCCGGCGTTCTTCACCCACATCCGGAACCTCCAGTTGAGCGTGCCTCCCCCGTGATCGTTGGCCAGATCCTGGTCCTCCAGCCCGCGGACGATGGCCTCCTCCGCGTCCCCCTCGGCCTGCCGGGAGAGTCCGGCCCAGGGGAGGGCCATCAGGCGGTTGGCGGCCAGGACGGCCGGGTCGGTGATCGCCTCCGGCGAGGGATCGACCGCCCCGTCGGGCGCCGACGCGCGAGCGGCCGGCGCGGCCCCGAGCAGGACAAGGATCAGGACCAGACCCCATAGCAAGACGCGTCGCGTGTTCATGGTACCCCCCTTTCGGATCGTCGACCGATGCGCTCCGTGTGAGGCAGCTTCAGTGCCAAGCGTGAGCGCCGATTCGGCAGCCCCGGTCCCTCACGGTCAGGAGGCCGCCACCGTCGCCAGTCAGGAACACGGCGAGTCCGGGCAGCGGCGGGCCGGCCAGGGCGATGACCGGCCCGCTCGCGCCCAGCGCCAGGACCAGGAGGCTTCCGCCCAGGAGGCGCCCGGGCATCACGGCCGGGGCACGACGCCGAGATACACGCCGAGCCAGTAGGCCAGGAGATAATCCACCCCCGGCCCTTCCCGGTTCAGGTCGGACCCGCACCGCCGGATCATCTCCTCGGTCGGTACCCGCCCCAGGCCCACCGAGCACCGGGGATCCCCGAACTTGAGCGCGTAGCCGAAGGGCGAGACCTCCCACATGTAGTCCATCCCGCCGCCGATCCGCCCGGTGGGGGGCATCGCGAACGTCACCTGGTAGCCCTTGCCGCCGCCTTCTAGGGGCCGGTAGACGGCCACGTCGTTCGGCCAGCGGCGGACCTGATACTTCGGGTCGGCGACGAAGTTACGCGGGATCCCGGTCCCGCCCGCCGGCAGCAGCAGCCGCCGGCGCTCGAGAAAGTCGGCCAGGATGCTCCGGATCTCGTCCTTGAGGGTGAGCTGCGGGTTCGACCCCGAGGGCTCCAGGGCGACGCTCGCACGCCGCGCCGGCAGCTCGATCAGGATCCGGCTCAGGTTGAAGTAGGCGCTCCGGTGGTGGCGGGTGGCCTTCCGCAGCATGCGATAGGCGGTCAGATACCCGGCTCGGCGCGTCTCGTCGGTCTCGAGGAAGAGCGGGAGCAGCCCTCCGGCGTGGGCCAGGTTGAACTTGTAGTACTTCGGGACCGGGTCGAGCACGCTGAACCAGGTGGGCAGCCACGCCGCCCCGGCCGCGGCGACATCCCGGTCGTAGCGCGGGCCGTACTTGCCCGGATTGACCAGCCGGCCGATCAGGAGGAAGGCGAGCTGCTGGTCGAAGTTCCCGATGAAGAACGTGGCGGCCCGGTTCTCGGGCGGGAGCACGACGGTCCAGTGGTTCTCGAGCAGATGATCGAGCGTCTGCTCGATCAGCTTCTTCGCCGTGCGCCGGACGTCGGCATCGGGGACCAGCGCGTAGGCGTACGCCAGGCCCATCATGACCCCGGTGTACTGGTCCCGGCTGATGGCGTGATCGCCGCCGTAGGAGCCGCACCCGAAGCCGTACCAGACCTTGCCGACCGGCGTGATGGCCGTCGCGGACCGGAGCTGAAACGGAGGAATGGCGGAGAACTTGGCGTAGTGGAACGTCCGGCCCCCCGCCACCACGTCCCAGCCGCCCTCGGGCGCCTCGTAGTAGCAGGGCCGGCTGCTCAGTGGCCCCTCGGAGAACCCGTGCCCGTCCGTCGAGGGCGAGAGCGCGCTGCGGGCGAAGATCCCCGCGTACTGGACGGCCGCGCGCGTGCGGTGCCCGTCCTCGAACCGGACCGCCGCGTCCTGGGTGACGTCGAAGAGGCGCTTGACCCCGCCCAGCACTCGCTTCACGCGGTCGAGGGCGGCCGGGCTGCCCGTCGCCGCGAAC
>DASYQW010000117.1 GCA_036005065.1 Candidatus Methylomirabilota bacterium
GCGTCAAATGCTGCGCCGGACCGGCGTCGTCTTCCGCAAGACGCTGGAGCGCGAGAAGCACGGCGTGGCCTGGCGAGACCTCGCGCGGGCCTGCCGGCTCCTCGAAGCCCGGGGCGAGATCCGCGGCGGCCGGTTCGTGGCGGGCTTCGACGGCGAGCAGTACGCGCTGCCCGAGGCCGTCACCCTGCTCCGTTCCGTCCGCCGGCGGGCGGAGTGGCCGGCGGGCCCGCCCCCCGTCACTGTGAGCGCGGCCGACCCCCTCAACTTCCGGGGCATCCTCACGCCGGAAGAGAAGATCTCCCCCCTCACGCGCCAGCAGGTCCGCGTGGGGTGACATCGCGTCGCCGGTCGTTGCGGATGTATAGATGACCGTATATACTTCGATGTGTGAAGGCCCGGGCGAAGCTGTTCAAGAACGGGGGTAGTCAGGCGGTGCGCCTTCCGAAGGAATGCCGTTTTCCGAGTAGTCACGACGAGGTGCTCGTCCGTCGAGAGGGCAGAAGGGTGGTCCTCGAGCCCGTCGATGAGTGGCCGGACGAGTTCCGCCGCTGCCTGGGCGCCTGGCCCGAGAAGATTGCCCGTCCGCGGCAGCGTCCGGTGAAGGATCGGCCAAACCCCTTCGACTGATGCCGCGCTACATGCTGGATACAGATATGGTGAGCTACGCCCTGCGAGGCGAAGGGCAGGTCGGCACGCGTCTGCTGGAGCACCGACCTCGTGATCTCTGCGTGAGCGTCATCACGCTCGCCGAGCTTCGGTACGGCGCGGATCTCAGGAGGTCCCGTAAACTTCACGGGCTGATCGATGCCTTCGTGAACTCGGTGCCAGCCTTGCCCTTCGATGCAGATGCCGCCGGCCAATTCGGGACGGTGGCTTCGGGTCTGAAGCATACCCGAGCGCCCATCGGCGAGTTCGACGCGCTCATTGCGTCTCACGCTCTTGCGATGCGCGCCGTCCTCGTGACCAACAACGCAAGGCACTTCGACCGAGTGCCTGGGCTGAAGACGGAAAACTGGCTATAGAGGTAACGCGGTTGCGTTCAGCCGATGGCGCCGCCCGCCCCTCCGGACATCTCCGGCGGGCTCCACCACTCGCGCAGGAAGCGGAAAAGGAGCCGCACCCGGTGGCTCACTGGCCGCTCTCGGCCGGCGCCGCGTCGTACACCCGGCGCACCGTGATCGGCTCACCGGAGCGGCCCTCCATCGTCGACGTGACGTAGAGCTGGTGCTTCTCGGGCACGAGCATATAGGCGCTGGTGATCTTCGCTCCGCGATCCGCCTTCGTCTCCACCACCAGCTCGTTGCCCCGCCACCGGGTGGTCGTCTCCGCCCCGCCACCCTCGCTCTTGATCTTCCTGCCGTCCGGATGGAGGTGCAGGACCCGGTCACCGTCGTCGACACCGATCTCTTCCGCGGTCTGGGTGATCCTCAGCGTCTCCGGAGGTTGGAGGAAGGCTCGCCGGGGGCCGCTGTCGCGGCCGCCGTCAGGATTCGCCCCCCGTCCGCCGAAGCCGCCTCCGCGGCCGCCGAAACCGCCGCTGCGGCCCCCTACGCCGCCGCCGGGGCCGCCCATCCCGCCCCGCCCTCCCGGGCCGGTCCAGCCCCCGGGACGTTCTGCGCCGCTGTCGCGCATCTTGGCCCGGGCGTCCTCGCTCTCCTCCTTGTTGAGCGTCCACGTTCCCGCGAGCGACGGTACCCCGGCCGGCGGGGCCGAAGGCGCCGTGACGAGAGCCGTCCCCAGCGCCAGCGCAAAGAGACTCGTCATTGGTCCTGATCGGGCGCGTCCGGCGCGCGTCGGAACTTCATCGTGTCCGGCCCGCCCTCACGCACGGTGTAGTCCCCGGGCACCTCGAAGAGCGACTTCTCCGGCTCGGCCCGCGCGATCCCCGTCAGCCGGTACGTCGTCTCGCCGAATCGCGGGTCGCGGTGGGTGCTGGACACCACCACCTGCAGCTCCGGCGAGAACCAGCGCTCGGAGACGATCGTGATCGGCTTCGCGTTCCCGATCGCGGCCTCGGGGATGGTGACCGTCGTC
>DASYQW010000118.1 GCA_036005065.1 Candidatus Methylomirabilota bacterium
TTTCGACGATGTAGAGGTGGGAGAGCATGTCCACGTAGATGTTGCCCTCGAGGACCGGCTCTCCTGCCTTGTTCTTCTCGATGCCCCGCACCCACGGCTTGGCCGCCGCGTAGCGGACGACCCACTGAGCCGGGATGTACCCCACGTCGCTCTGGAGGATCTCCTCGGCCTTGGCGTAGTGCTCGAGACGCTTCTTCGGGTCTCGCGTGTCGCGCCCCGCCTCGAGCTGCTTGTCGAAGTCGTCGTTGCCCCAGGCCTGGCGCTTCCCGGTCGTGCGCTTGCCGTAGAACGTGTCGAAGTACTCGTTGTGGGGATCGGGGTAGTCCATGAACCAGCGGATCCAGACGAGCTGGAGGTCCTGCTTCCACAGGCGCTCGCGGAAGACGCGAGGCTCGAGCACCTCCAGCTCGGTCTTCATGTTCAGGTTCTCCAGGAGCACGGCCTGGACGGCCTCGGCCATGGGCTTGGACTGCAGCGCCTCGTCGCGCATCGACAGGACGATCCGCGGCCAGTTCTTGCCGCCCTCGTACGGCGTGCCCTTGAGCATCGACATCGCGAGCTTCGCGTCGAAGCGCTGGATGTCGCGGATCTTCTTGTCGTCCACGAACCCGGGGAACCCGGGCGGGATCATGCAGTGGGCCGGGATCGAGAACCCCTGCGCCACCTTGGCCACCGACTCCCGGTCCACGGCATGGGCCATGGCCTTGCGGACCTTGAGATTGTCGAAGGGCGGCTTGGTCACCTGGGGGGTCAGGTACCAGGTGCCGGGGAACGGATACCGGAAGACCTCCTTGGCGGTCTTCGCGTCGCCCTGGAGCCGCTTGAGGTCGGCGGCCTGGAGCGCGGTCAGGTCCAGCTCGTTGTTCTCGTAGGGGAGCGCCCCCGACTGCACGGGGATGATGGGGATGACCACCTTCTCGAGGGTCACGTCTTTGGCCTCGAAGAAGTGCTTGTTCTTTCTGAGCACCATCTGCTTGTTGTGCTCCCAGCTCTCGAGGACGAACGGCCCGTTGCTGACGATGTTGCCCGGCTCCGTCCACTTGTCGCCGTGCTTCTCGACGGAGGGCCGATGGCCCGGGAGCGCGGCGAGATACGCCGCCAGGACCGGGAAGTAGCCCCGCGGCCCCTCGAGGGTCACCTCGAGTGTCCAGTCGTCCTTGGCGCGGATGCCGACCTGGGCGGCGTCGGTCACCTGGCCCTTGTTGAACGCCTCGCCGTTCTTCAGGTCATAGAGGAACGCGGCATAGGGGGCCTTCGAGGCCGGATCGAGCTGGCGCTTCCAGGAGTACTCGAAGTCGCGCGCCGTGCACGGGCTCCCGTCGGACCACTTGGAGTCCTTCCGGATCGTGAAGGTCCACACCGAGCCGTCCTGGTTCGACGCGATCTTGCTCGCGACGTAGGGGACGGATTGGAATTCCGCGTTGAACTTCATCAGCCCGGCCCACAGCGCCGGGACGCCGCCGCAGTAGAGATCCTTGTTGAAGTCCTGGCTGGCGGGGTCGTTCTGGTACAGGCCGCCGCCGCCGTAGCGGAAGGCCTGCTCCTTGGCGAGCTTCTCGCCCGGCGCCAGCTTGGGCGCCGCCGACGCCGGCCGGGCGTTGAAGCCGGCCGCGCCCATGGCGGCGAGCCCGGCCGCCACCCGCAGGAAGTCGCGCCGGCCGACGCCGGCGGCGCCGAGGCGCTCCGCGAGCAGCTCCATCTGTCGGTCGGAGATCGAAGGACTGTTCATGTCGCCTCCTTGGTTGAGAGTGCGCGCTTTTCCTCGGAGGGGGGCTCCGCCCCCCTTCCGAACCTCCACCCGGGAAGGGGTGGCGCGGGCAAAGCCCGCGCTCGGAGCGCTTCGATCAGAAGCGCGCGGCCGGTCCCGTGGCGAGGCGGCGTCATTTACTTGAGCTTCGGGTCCAGTGCATCCCGGACGCCGTCGCCGAGGAAGGTGAACGAGAGCATGGTGACGGCGATGGCGATCGACGGGACGACGCAGAGGTGCCAGTACGTCCGGAGGAACTGCTGGCCCTCGCCCACCATCTGGCCCCACGACGGGGTCGGGGGATTGATGCCCACGCCGATGAAGGACAGGGCCGCCTCGGTGAAGATGGCCTGGGGGATCCCGAAGGTGACGGCCACGACGATGGGGGTGAGGGCATTGGGCAGCACGTGCCGCCCGAGCACCCGGGCGAATCCTCCGCCGAGTGCCCGCGCCCCCTCGACGAACTCCTTCTCCTTGAGCGACAGGACCTGGGCCCGCGTCTGGCGGGCGATCCCGACCCATCCGGTCAGCCCGATGGCGATGAAGATGTTCAGGAGCCCCGCCCCGAGCATCGACATCACCAGGATCACGAAGAGCAGGTTGGGGAAGGCGTACATGACGTCCACGAACCGCATGAGGAACAGGTCGGCGCGGCCACCCCAGTAGCCGGACAGCGCGCCAACGGGGACGCCGATCAGGACGACGACCAGCTGGGCGCCGAGCCCCACCAGCATCGAGACGCGCGCCCCGTAGATCATGCGCGAGACCATGTCGCGGCCGAGCTGATCCGTGCCCAGCGGATAATCGCGCGACGGGCTTTCGTTGAGGCGGCCGAAGTTGGTCTTGGTGTAAGAGTAGGGAGCCAGCACGTCGGCGAAGATCGCCAGCAGGCAGAGCACCACGACCACGAGACCCCCGGCCACCGCCAGGCGGTTCCGGACGAGCCGCCGGAGCGCGTCCCGCCAGAGACTGGACGAGCGGACCCCCTCCTGGCCGGGCAGGACGACGCCGACCAGGACCGCTTCGGTGCCGATGCTAGTATCGGATGCGGGGCTCGAGAGCGCCATAGATCAGGTCCACCACCAGGTTCATCACCGCCAGAAAGGCGCCATAGGTCAGGACCACGGCCATGATCATCGGGTAGTCGCGCCCGGTCATGGAGAGGACGAAGAACCGCCCCATCCCGGGCACGCGGAAGATGGCTTCCACGAAGAAGGAGCCGGTGCCGATGGCGGCGAAGAGCGGCCCCAGGAGGGTGACCACGGGGATGAGGGCGTTCTTCAGGGCGTGCTTGAAGATGATCGGCGCTTCGGCGAGTCCCTTGGCCCGTGCCGTCAGCGTGTAGTCGGCCCGGATCACCTCCAGCATGCTCGCCCGCGTGTAGCGCGCGACGATCCCCATCGGCGCCAGGGCCAGGGTCACCGTGGGCAGGACCCAGTTCCGGGGCGAGTCCCACCCGCCCGTCGGAAAGAGCGGGATCACGAAGGAGAAGAGAATGATCGCGAAGACGGCCAGGACGAAGTTCGGAACGGCGACGCCGAAGGTGGCGAGGGTGACCGACACGTAGTCCCACGTCCGATTCTGATGGATCGCGGCCAGGATGCCCAGGGTGAGCCCCCCGATCACCGCGAGGGCGAAGGCCAGGCTCCCCAGGAGGAGCGAGACCGGAAAGGTCTCGACGATGATCTCGGCGACGGTGCGGGTCTTGTACACGAAGGACATCCCGAAATCGCCGCGGACCGCCTTGGAGAGGAAGATCAGGAACTGCTCGTGGAGCGGCTTGTCGAGCCCGTAAGCCGCGGCGAGGTTCTTCTGGGCCTCCAGGGGCAGGGGATTGGCCCCCTCGGCCACGGGATCGAGCGGACTCCCCGGTGTGGCGTGCATCACCAGGAACGTCACCAGGGCCATGGCCAGGAGCGTCGGAACGAGCCAGAGGACGCGAGAAGCCGCGTATTGGAGCACCCAAAGGTCTCCCGGGTGCTCCTACTATTGTCGAGCGGGTGTCGGAGAGTCAAGGGGCAAGGCCCCGAGGGTTCCCGGCCGGGCGCGTAGCGGCGGGGTATGATAGCCGTGTCCGAACGGGTGGGGAGGACCCTCATGCCGAGGTGCTTGCTGTCTCGCCACGTGGCCGCGCTCCCGACCGCCCTCGCAGTCGCGGCGGTGCTGGCGTCCATCCCGGCCGCGGCCCAGCCCGCCGTCACTATCGGGACGAACCCCCCCGGCACCGTGTTCTACGCGGTCGGCAGCGGGCTCGCCAAGGTGGTGACTGACGGGGGCAAGGTCCGGATGACGGCCCAGCCTTACACGGGCTCGAGCACTTTCATTCCGCTCCTCCAGACCGGCGAGATGGAGTTCGGCGTCGTGAACGCCGTCGACATGGCGCTCGCCTACCGCGGGTCCGGCTTCAAGGTCGGCGGCCGTAATCCCTTCCCGCATTCCCCGAGTATCCGGATCGTCATGCGTGGCTCGCCGCTCCTGATCGGACTCCTGGTCCGCAAGGACTCTCCGATCAAGACGGCTCACGACGTGAAGGGCAAGCGGGTCACCGGAGAGTATCCCGCGCATCTGTCGGTCTGGTACAACATGTTCGGCCTCCTGGCCAGCGCCGGGCTCTCCTGGAGTGACGTCAAGGTGGTGCCGGTCCCGGCGGTCACCGACGGGCTGGATGCGCTCGTCCAGGGCCGGGCCGACGTCAGCACCTTCGCGCTCGGCGGCGCCAAGGTCAAGGAAGCCGACGCCGCCGTGGGCGTCCGCCACATCTCGGTCGATTGCTCCCCCGAAGGCGAGGCCCGCATCCGGAGGGCCGTTCCCGGATATTACCCGCGGGTCGTCAAGGCCGGCACGGCCACGGGCGTCCTCGAGGAAACCTGTGTCATCGCCTACGACCTGTACCTGGTGTCCGGCAAAGGGGTGCCCGACGCCGTGGTCGAGGCGACCCTCCGGGCGGTCTGGGAGGGCATCGAGCGGCTGGTGCCTCTCCATCCCCTCTTCAAGGAGTGGACGCGCGAGCGGGCCGTCGATCCGGACGTGACGCTCCCGTACCACCCCGGCGCGATCCGGTTCTACCGGGAACAGCGCGCCTGGACTCCCGCCATGGATCAGGCGCAGCAGAGGCTTCTCGCCCTCAACCCGTGACAGCCGGCGAGCAGTCCCGGAGACGGCGCCCCTGACCGACGAGTACGCCCCGACCGCGAAGTTCCGTGCGCTGACCGGGCGACCAGCGGCGCTCGTTCGCGTGCTCCTCGGCGGCCTCACCCTGACCGGGGCGCTGTGGGCCTCGCAGCTTCACCATCGGCTGCCGTGGGCCTTTTTCAACCAGCAGTTCCTCGGGCTCTTCCTGGGATTGGCGCTGGCCAGCGTCTTCATCGCTGTCAAGGCGCGACGTCACGAGGCCGGCGGTCGCGTCCCCTGGCTCGACTGGATCCTGGCCGTGGCGGGACTCGCCGTCGGCGGCTATGTGGTCGTCATGTACCCGACGGTCGCCTACCGGCTGGGCGTCCTGTCCCTCGAGCGATCTCTGCTCGGCGGCATCGCCGTGCTCCTGGTCCTCGAGGCGACTCGACGGATCGCCGGCGGGACGCTGGCGTGGGTCGCGCTGGCCCTGGTGCTGTACGCCAAGTTCGCATACCTGTTTCCCGGGCTGTTGCACGCCAAGGGCGCGTCTTGGGGGCGCCTGGCCACCTACCTCTATCTGGACACCAGCGGACTCCTGGGCGTCCCGCTCAACGTGGCGGCCAGCGTGCTGGTGGCCTTCATCTTCTTCGGCCAGGCCCTCTATGCCGTCCGCGGGGATCGGTTCCTGATGGATCTCGCCCTGATGACGATGGGACGTTATCGCGGCGGCGCGGCGAAGGTCTCGGTGGTCTCCTCGGCCCTGTTCGGCACCGTGTCGGGCAGCGCCGTGGCCAACGTCGCGGTGAACGGCGCCTTCAGCATCCCGCTGATGAAGCAGACCGGTTATGCCCCCCACGTGGCCGCGGCGATCGAAGCGGTGGCCTCGACGGGCGGCCAGATCATGCCGCCGGTGATGGGAGCGGCGGCGTTCCTGATCGCGGAGTTCCTCGGCATCTCGTACGGTCAGGTGGCCCTGGCCGCCGCCATCCCGGCCGGTCTCTACTACCTGGCGCTCTTCACCCAGGTGGATCTGGAAGCGGCCAAGTGGGGTCTGGCCGGGTTGCCCCAGGACGAGGTGCCGAGGTTCCGGGCGGTGATGCGGCGGGGGTGGGTGTTCCTGGTCCCGCTCGGCCTCCTGGTCTATACGCTGATGATCGCGGGGTGGGACGCGGGGCCGGCCGGGATGGCCGCGGTGGTCGCGACGTTCGCCGTCGGCGCGCTCCAGACGGCCACGCGGCCCCGGCCGGGCGCGATCTGGAGGAGCATCGAGGAGACGGGCCGGACCATGCTCGACATCGTGGTCATCACCGCGCTGGCCGGCATCGTCATCGGCACCCTGAACTTCTCCGGCTTCGTCTTCAAGATCTCGATGCTCCTGGTGACCATGTCGGGCGGCAACGCGCTCGCTCTCCTCGTGCTCACCGCGCTGGGCTGTCTGTTCCTGGGGCTGCCGCTTCCCACCACCGTCGTCTACGTCACGCTGGCCGTGCTGGTCGGACCCGCGCTCACCGAGATCGGCATCCTGCCGCTGGCCGCCCACCTGTTCCTGTTCTACTTCGGCATGATCTCGCTGATCACGCCGCCCGACTGCCTGCCGACCTATACCGCGGCGGCCATCGCCCGCGCCGACTTCTGGAAGACGGGCTGGACGGGAATGCGCCTGGCCAGCGTGGCCTACGTGGTGCCCTTCATGTTCGCCTTCCAGCCGGCCCTCCTCCTGATCGGAGGCGTCGGTGAGATCGTGCTGGCGGCGATCACCGCCGCCATCGGCGTCCTGCTGGTCGGGATCGCCTGCGCGGGCTACCTCTTCCGGCCGTTGGGCCCCGCCCGGCGGGGACTGGCCGGGGTGGCGGGCGTTCTGCTGTTAGGGTTGCCCCGGGGCGGCCTCTGGCTCGGCGCCGGGCTCCTCGGGCTTGCGGCGGGAATCCTCTTCGTCCTCTGGGAGTGGAACGGGCGCCGGGCCCACGCGGCCCGGACGGCCATGGAGCGGGCATGAAGATCGACGTCTTCCCCCACATCTTCCCCCGGGCGTTCTTCGATCGGATGGTCCAGGTCGCCCCGGCCGACCTCTACATGCAGAAGCGGACGCGCGGGGTGCCGGTGCTCGTCGACCTCGACCTGCGCTTCCGTATCATGGATCGCTACGAGGGCTACTTGCAGGTCCTCACGCTGGCCTCGCCGCCGATCGAGGCCCTGGGCGGCCCCGAGGTCGCCGCCGACCTGGCCCGGCTCGCCAACGACGGCATGGCCGAGATCGTCCTGAAACACCCGGACCGATTTCCCGCCTTCGTGGCCTCGCTGCCCATGAACCACCCCGACGCGGCCCTCCGCGAGATCGACCGCGCCGTCGGTGAGCTGGGCGCCACCGGAATCCAGATCTTTTCCAACGTCAACGGCCGGCCCCTCGACGAGCCGGCCTTCCAGCCGATCTTCGAGCGCATGGCGGCCCACCGACTGCCCATCTGGATCCACCCGGCGCGGCCGGTCACCTTCGCCGACTATCCGACGGAGAAGCGGTCGAAGTACGATCTCTGGTGGGCCTTCGGCTGGCCGTACGAGACGACCATCGCCATGGGGCGGCTGGTCTTCTCAGGGCTCTTCGACCGGCACCCCGAGCTCCAGATCATCACCCACCATCTGGGCGGGATGGCGCCCTACTTCGAGGGGCGAATCCTCCACGGGCTGGCCCAGCTCGGGAGCCGGACCGACGATCCGGAGGACGGGGCGGTCCTCCAGCGGCTCCGGCGCCGGCCGATCGACTATTTCCGGATGTTCTACGGAGACACCGCCGTCTTCGGCGCCCGTCACGCCATGGAGTGCGGCCTGGGCTTTTTCGGCGCCGACCGCGTGCTCTTCGGGACCGACATGCCCTTCGACCCCGAGAAGGGCCCCGGCTTCATCCGCGACACCATCGCGGCCATGGAGCAGATGCGCGCCACGCCCGAGGAGAAGGCGAAGATCTACGAGGGGAACGCGCGGCGGATGCTGCGGCTGCGCCTCCCCTGAGGCGGACCCGGGCCGATCAAGCTCGACGGCAGGGACTTGCC
>DASYQW010000119.1 GCA_036005065.1 Candidatus Methylomirabilota bacterium
CGCGCCAGGATGTGGCGAATCGTCGTCTGGCGGAGGAGGGCGTCGTAGATGGCCAGGTTGTGGACACCCGGGATCCCGAAGACGTGGCGGACTCCCTCGGCGGCCAGCGCGTCCACGACCCATTCGCCGCCGGTCCGATCCATGACCTACGCCCGCAGGACTGCGCTCGCGAGGCGGGCCGCCACCTCCCGGAGCGCCCGGCCCGTCGGACTCTCGCCGTGCTCGAGGACGAACGGCCGGCCCCGGTCCGCCGCCCCGGCCAGTCGAGGATCGAACGGGATCTGGCCGAGGAAGGGAATCCCGCAGTGCAGGGCCAGGCGCTCGCCGCCCGGGCCGTCGAAGAGGGCGCCGAGGCTGCCGCACTGGAGGCAGACGTAGCCGGCCATGTTCTCCACCAGGCCGAGCAGCGGCGTGCCCGCCTCGCGCGCCAGGGCGATCGATCGGCGGACGACCAGGTGGGAGACCTCCGACGGAATGGTGACGACCACGGCGCCCGTGAGGTCGGGCAGCAGGCCGGCCAGCGTCGGCAGCCGGTCGACGCCGGGCGGGAGATCGAGCAGCAGGACGTCCAGGGCGCCCCATGCCGTGTCGGTCAGGAACTCGCGCAGGGCGTTGGCCTCCATCGTCCCGCGCCAGGTGTGGGCGTCGGTCTGGGTGGGCGCGTTCCACACGACGGGCGTGTCGTCGGACGGGAGCAGGAGGTCCATCGAGAGGACCCGGATCCCCTCGGCGGACCGCGCCGGCTCGACGCCCGCCTCGGTGACCCGGAGCGTCTGACCGCGCACGCCGAGCATCTTGGCGATCGAGGGCCCATTCAGATCCGCGTCCAGCACGCCGACGGCGTACCCCTCGGCGGCCAGCGCCGCCCCGAGGTTCGCGGTCACCGAGCTCTTGCCGACGCCGCCCTTGCCCGAGACGACGGCCACCGTGCGCCGGATGGCCGCCAGCCGGGCGCGGAGCCGGGCGTGTTGCTCGGCGATCTGGCCGACGATGTTCGAGCCGCCGTCCCCCTGGATGTCCCGATACCGCTTCACGGCGCCAGGCCCTCGTCGGAGGTGTCGAGCGGCGCCGCCGACGGGTCCTCGAGGTATGTCCGGAAGCGCTGCATCAGCTCATGGCCGAGGAAGTCGCCGGATCGGCCCGCCCGCTCGGTCTCGAAGTACCGGCGGATCCGGTCCAGCCGCTCCTGCGCCTCGGGGTTGAGGCTGACGATGCGGAGCCGCTCCTTGGCGGCGTCGAAGGCGTCGAAGGTGAGCTCGGCGAAGCCGAGCTCCCGGATGCGCTTCACGGCCTTCATCATCGCCTGGTTACGGAACCGGGTGAGGAGCGGGGAGGTGATCACACGCGCGCCCAGGCGCCGGGCGCGCCGTTCGGCCGCCTTCCGGATGCCCTCGCGCACGAACTCGGGCGCGGTCTGGAGCCGCTCCCAGGCGTCGGGCGCCCACTCGACCGGCTCTTCCCGGCCGGCAACCCACACCCGCCGGAAGACTTCCGCGGTGACGGCCGACTCGCCGCGTCGCCGGGCCTCGGCCTCCACGTCGCGCTTGAAGAGCAGCATGACGAAGTCCGCCATCATCGGCGGCGTCCTGCCGAGCCGTGCCAGCAGGAGGGTGTCGGCCTCGGGCGTCCACGGCAGGGGCTCGGCCGGCACCTCCGCCTCGGCCAACCCCTCCGCCTCCCGGATGAGTGCGGGGGTGATGCGGGAGGCGCCTTGCTCGAGGGCGAGCTCCTCGCAGATCCGCCGGGTGATGGGTCGCATGAACTCCGGGATCGAGGCCAGGAGCGCGTCGGCCTCGGACGTCCACGGCAGGGCGGGCGGGGCGGCCGTCCCGGGGATCGCGTAGCCGCCGGAGGCGGCCAGTCCCATCATCTCCTGCTTGTAGCGCGTCATCAGCTCGGGCGTGATGACCGGAATCCCCTCGGCGCGGGCACGCCGCTCGGCCAGCCGCCGCACCATGCCGCGCAGGAAGACCGGCGCACGCTGGAGGCGCTCCTCGGCCTCGGGGGTCCAGCGGACCTCGCCGGGCGGCCTCACGGTGGAAGGTTCCAGCCCGCCCGCGCCACCATCACCGCCGTCGCGAGCGCGATCAGGGCGAAGACGGTGGCACCGAGGGACATGGACACCTCGCCTCCCCCGGGCAACGGCACCGTCGGCACGCTCGGGGCACGCGCGACCCGCGCCACGCCGACGACCCGGACCAGGAGAAACACCGCCAGGAGGCGGGTGAACCAGAGGTAGCCCCATCCGTGCGGCCCGCGGGCGATGAGCCAGGGGAAGAGCACCACGAAGAGGAGGCCGAGCGTGAAGGCGAAGACGAGGAGCCAGCCCGGCCCCGGCCCGGTCGTGCCACGTGCCCCGACGCCGACCAGGACGAGGTACACGGCGCCGACGAGGTAGATCACGCCGTAGATCCGGTACGCGAGGGCCGCCTGACGAAACTTCGCCTCGCGCATCGCCACGCGGCCTCAGCCGGCCGGCGGGGCCGGCGCGGGGCGCGGGGTAAACGATCGGCCCGGGGTGACTCCCCACTGGGCCCGCACCTCGGTCATGAGGGCCGGCGTGACACGCCCCTGCCCCTGGCGCCGGGCGTACGCCTCGACTGCCTGGACGACCATGGCCCGGGCGAAGGCGGGGATGGCGTCGAGACGCGCCCGGGCGGCCGGCTCCCAGGCGAGCGTGAACCGCGCCTCGAGGCCGAACGTCTGGGCGGCGGGCAGGCGGAGAATCTCACCACCGTGCCGACCCGGCTGGTACGCGCAGGCCGGATCCTCGGCCAGGTAGTCGCCGGATGTCGCGTAGGCCCGGCACCGGCAGCCGCCGCAGATCACCTGGAACTCGCACGCTCCGCAGCGGCCGCCCAGCCGCGGCTCCCGGAGGTCCTGGAACACCCGGCCCCGCGCCCACAGCTCGGCGAAGCTCACCTGACGCAGGTTCCCGGCGCTGACGGGCATGTACGGACAGGGCGTGACGTCCCCCTCGGGGGTGATCCGGCAGTAGTACTTGCCGGCCGGGCAGGACCCGTGCGCGTAGTTGGCGAGGAGCGGCGAGCGCGGGTCGAGTTCCCAGAGGATGCGGCGGAAGTGCGGGGCGCATTTGGCCCGGATGAGAAGGTCGCCGGCCCGGCCCGCCGGCACGCTCCACGGATCCTCCGCGCCCTCGACGGGGGAGGGCCGCGGCGTCGGCCCGGCGCCCACCCCCTGGACGCGCGCCAGGTAGCCGAGGATCGTCTCGTACTGGGCGGCGGTGATGTCGGTCAGCTGCTCGCCCCGACCCGTGCGGACGAGGAAGAAGAAGTTGAGGACACGCGCCTGAAGTTCCCGGGCCAGGTCGATCATGGCGGGGATCTCGCCCAGGTTCCAGTCGGTCACGCTCATGTGAATCGAGAAGTCGAGCCCCTCGGCCCGGAGCGCCTGGGTCGCTCGGACGGCGCCCTGCCAGGCGCCGGGCTGGTGCCGGAAGCGATCGTGCCGCGCGGGATCGATCGAGTCGAGGCTGAGCGATGCCCCCTGCACCCCGTGCTCGCGGAGGCGCCGCGCCTGCTTCTCGCGCAGGAGCACGCCGTTGGTGCCGAGGACGACCGTGAATCCGTGGTCGCGCCCCCGGGCGGCGAGCTCGAAGATGTCCGGCCGGAGCAGCGGCTCGCCCCCGGTGAGGATCAGGAACACATCGGGGTTGACGCGGGCGATGTCGGTCATCACCCGGCGGCACTCCTCGGTCGAGAGCTCGCCGGACGCGCTCGCGCCCGGCGCCGCGCTCATGTAGCAGTGGGCGCAGAAGAGGTTGCAGCGCTGAGTGAGGTTCCAGGAAACGGCGTATGCCTTGTACGTCATTCGATCCTCCCCTCTCCCCCTGTGGGGGGGAGAGGGTTAGGGTGAGGGGTCCGGCGACGCGGCGAGACCCTCACCCCACCCTCTCCCTAGGAGGGAGAGGGAGTCTCGGGCTTTTTGTCGCGGATGTAGCCGGCGATGACCTCGTTCATCGTGTTGCGCGCGTGCCCGATCCCCTCCTCGCACATCGCGAGATCGACGACCCCCACCTGCTTCGCGCGCGCGACCCGCTCGATCTCCTCTCGGGTCATGTCCCGCATGAACCCGGCCGGGACGCGGTTGAGGCGGGCCACCGCGTCTTCCGTCCAGGTGAACTCGCCGGACGGCGCCGCCACCTCTCGGAGGCTGGCCGGCTCGAACCGGGTGTTGGCGATGAGGGTCTCCCAGCCGGCGCCCAGCTTGTCCCGGCCCACCGTCTCCTCGATCAGGGGGAAGGCCAGCTCCTTGGTGATCACCGGGATCCGGCGCGAGCGGGCGTACTTCTCGATTCGGGCCTTGGCCCGCCGGCGGAGGTAGGCGTCGGTGACCTCGCGAAGCCCCTCGCGGGCGTCGTTGGCCCACCGGACCGAGACGCCGGGCATCACCTCTTCCTCGGCGATGCCGCCCTCGGCGGTGGCGATCGCCTCGACGACCTGCCGGTCGATGAGCGAGAACGCCTCCGGGCCGGCGCCGCAGACCGGGCACTTCACCACCGGGTTCGGGCCCTTGACCGCGTAACCGCAGATGGAACAGATGGCCGACACCGGCGCCTCCTCGGCCCGTAGCTTGGCGACCGCCAGGTCCTCGGCCATGATCTGCATCTTCTCGGCCAGGCGGCTCGGCATGAAGATCGCCATCGCCTCGTCGATGACCTTGGAGGTGATGACCGTATGCCCCTGCTCGATGGCGTAGCGCAGGAGCGCCGTCCGGGCGACCCCGGCCACCTGGGCCGGGACCCGCTTCATGCGAGCCTCGGCCTCCTCCGTCCAGGAGATGATCTCCTCGGCCTTCACGTCGAGCGGCGGGTAGAACCTCCCGCCGGTGAGGAGGACGTTGCAGGGGGCGAGCCGCAGGAGGTTCTCCGTGTTGGAGCCGAGGTCGGCCTCGTTCTCGTCCGAGTGGACCCCGACCCGCCCCAGGATCAGGAGCCAGGGGTGCTCCTTCCGGCAAAACTGGAGGAGCTTCTCGAAGCACTTCCCGTCGAGCAGCGTGATCGCCAGGTCCACCTCCGCGTCCCGGGCCAGCTTCCGCCCGATCTCGAGGTGCGACTGGTAGATCTTGGCCAGCCCGGTGTCGATGATCTCCTCGTGGAGCTGCTCCTGCTCCTTGAAGCGGAACACCTTCGAGGCTTTCTCGGAAAGGACGCCGACGATGCCGTTGAACATCGCGTAGTGGAGATAGGGATCGTAGACGGCGACGGCGTGGAGCGCCCGGCCGAGCCTCTTGGCCAGGGCCACGCCGATCTGGAGTCCCCGGAATGACTGGGGACTCCCGTCGAGTCCGACCACGATGGCGCCCTGCTGGGCTTCCAGGGGATCGGGGTTGCGAACGACGAGCGTGTCGATCGGCACCCGCCGGACGAAGCGCTCCGTCACCGAGCCGAGCTGGCTGTCCCTGACGGCGCCCAGCCCCAGCGCGCCGATCACCACCAGATCGTAGTCCCCGGCCCGGACGTCCTCGATGAGGGCCTTGTAATGCTTGCCGTCCATCATCCGCCGCTCGAACGGGAGCCCGGCCGCCTCCGCCTTCTTGCCTATCACGTCGAGGTACGAGTCGGAGATGAGCTGCAGGCCCATCGCGATCAGCGAATCGTGGATCTTCCGCTGGCGCTCGAGCTCCGTCTCATCCTTGTACTCGTCCGGCAGCGTGTACTCCATCTGCTTGAACCGGTAGTCGTGGAGCCGGGCCGCGTAGACGTGGCAGCCGACCAGCTCGGACCCGAACGCCTTCCCGAGCTCGACGGCCAGGTCGATGGCGCGGTTCGAGTAGTCCGAGTTGTCGACCGGCACGTAGATCTTCCGGAACATGAGCGCCTCCGGTGTCAGGCCGACAACCGTCGCATCCCGGAGCCGCGGTCGTCGGCGTTACGCACGAAATCGGCCTTCACCCCACCCTCGGCCTACCGGGTCCGCACCGGTGGAGCTCAGCATCCGAAGCGGGCGTCGGTCGGGTCGACGAAATTGTCGAGACTCAGCCAGAGGCTCTTGCTGTACCGGAAAAACCAGAGCGGGAAGAGGACGGCGAACGTGCCCCAGATCGCGAGCTGCTGCCCGACGGTGAGGCCGAGCCAGGCGCCCAGCCCGAAGTAACCGAGGAGGGCGATCACCACCGTCGCGCCGTAGTTCAGGTAGATGGCCCCCACGAAGTAGCCCGGCTCGCGCTCGAAGACGAGCCCGCAGCCAGGGCAGCGCGACCGCATGCGAAACCATCCCTCGAACATGCCGCCGGCGCCACAGCGAGGGCACTGCAGACGGAGGCCCCGACCCAGCAGCCGCCGTGACCGTGCGAGGTCCATCTGCCCACCTCTGGCTGGGGCACAGTCAGTGTTTCGCCGGGGCTTCGACCTTCGCCGACTCGGCCGTCTTGTGGTCCACGGCGCGACTGTCAGGCATGATGATCAGCACGAGCAGCGTCCCGATGGCGAGCGGGGTCAGAGCGATGTAGGCCAGGGTCCGGGTCTCGAAGCGGAGATGCATGAAGTACATCGCCACCAGGGCCGCCTTCGAGAGCGCGAGCGCGACCAAGAGCACCCACTTGGTGGGCGGCGGCAGGAAATAGGCGCCGACCTCCAGCACCGTCAGTACCGCGAGCCAGTAGAAGACGGCCATGTAGTTCGGGCTCTTGTGGGCGTGTGCCTCAGCCATCGCGTCCCCCATCCCCGGATCTCAGAGCAGGTAGATGAGCGTGAACACCATGATCCACACGAGGTCCACGAAATGCCAGTAGAGTCCGACGATCTCGGTGATCATGTAGTTGTAGCGCTGGTCCTGGAAGCGGGAGATCGCCGCCCGGACCACCGCCAGGTAGATCACGCCGCCGGTCACGTGGAGCCCGTGGAAGCCCGTGATGATGTAGAAGCTGGCCCCGAAGAGCGCGGCTCCCCAGGGATTCCCGAAGACTCGCATCCCCTGTTCGATCAGGTGCGTCCACTCGTACCCCTGCATTCCGAGGAAGAGCAGCCCCCCGCCCATGGTCCATAGCAGGCGGCTCCGCGCCCGCCGCATGTCCCCGCGCTGGATCCACTCGAGCGCCTTGACCATCGTGACGCTCGAGCAGATCAGGATGAAGGTCATGACGGCCGGAATGTTGATCCCGAAGTGGACGGCGGGCGGCGGCCAATCCGCGCTGGAAGCCCGGACCGCCCCGTAGGAGGCCAGCAGCACGCCGAACCCCACGGCGTCTCCCGCCAGGAAGATCCACATTCCGAGCTTCCCCCAGCTCTCGGGGGTGAGCGGCGACTCGGCCGGCTCGACGGCCGGGTGAGGCAGCGCGGCTTCAGTCACGGTCTGGTCTCCTTGTAGGCGTCATCCGGCGACCCTCACACGAGATAGACGAGGATGTAGAGAATCGGCCACAGAGCCACCACGAAGTGCCAGTACATCGCGCAGGTCGCCAGGCTCACGTACTCCCGTGGCGTGTAGCGGCCGCGCGCCGCCCACGCCAGGACGATCAGGAGCCAGGTCAGGGCCCCCAGGACGTGCGCGCCGTGGGTTCCGATCAGCGTGTAGAACGTGCCGCCGTAGATTCCCGAAGACGCGGTCAGGCCGAACCCGACCAGGCGGATCCACTCGGCGCCCTGCACCGCCAGGAACAGCGCGCCGAGGCCGGCGGTTCGGGCGAGGCCGCGGACCAGGCCGCGCTGGTCGCCCTGGCGGACGGCGCGGAGCGCGCGAGCCAGCGTATAGCTCGAGCCGATCAGGACCAGCGTGTTGACGGCCGTGACCCCCACCGGAAGTCGCGGCTGACCGGGAGGCGGCCACACGCTGGCGCCGAGGCGCAGGACCAGGAAAGCGGCCACCAGCCCGCCGAACAGGACCGTCTCTCCCGTGAGCAGCATCAGCATCCCGAGGCGGGCGTTCGAGTACGGGGGATACGCCTCCGGCCCGGATCCGCCGTCGTCCCCGTTCCCGCGGGGCGGCGGGACCGGCGGCTGCCAGTCGCGGCCCAGCTCGCGGCTCGGGGGCCCGCCGACACGCCGCTGGAGGTCGGGCTCGATGATCGGCATCGGTCTCTCAGTTGCGCACCCAGATCACGACGATGGAGACGATCACGAGGAACACGATCAAGGCGACGAGCAGCCGCGCGGTCCGGCGGTTCCGCTCGGCCAGAGTCGGCTCCGTCGCCTGCCCGCGGTCGATCAGCGCGGGCATCGCTCACCCCGTTGGCCCGGCCGAGCACGCAGAGCGGCGACGGGGATCGGCACGGCCCTGAACTCACGGCCGGGCCGAGACCCGAGCAGCCCTAGGACGCAGGCCGGAGCCGGCCCGAGGCGTATGCCGCATACGTTGAGGGCTGGCGACGGCCGAGGACGACGGGCTGCGACGGGTATCGGCACGGCCGTCAGCTCACCTTGTCGAGCGCCATCAGCACCAGCAGTATCGGCAAATACAGCACGGAGGCCAGGAGCAGCCGCCGGGCCGCCGGCGGCGAGGGCGCGACCGCCTGCGCCATGCCACAGGCCAGGAAGAGCCCTCCCAGGGTCAGAGCGCCGAAGAAGTACACCGCGCCCGCGAGCCCGATCAGCGTCGGCAGGAGCCCCACCGCGAGGAGGGCGAGACACCCCGCCACGATCTGGCGCTCGGTGCTCGCGCCGTCGGGGTCGACGACGGGCAGGACGCGGATGCCGGCCCGCGCGTAGTCCTCACGGTAGAGCCGGGCGATGGCCAGCGTGTGCGGGAGCTGCCACAGGAACAGGATCGCGAACAGCACCGCCGCGCCCGGCCCCAGGTCGCCGCGCGCCGCCACCCAGCCCGTCACGGGGGGCAGGGCGCCCGGGACAGCGCCGATCACCATGCACAGCGGCGTGACGCGCTTGAGCGGCGTGTAGGCGAAGAGGTAGAGGCCCACCGTCGCTACCGTCACCAGGACGCTGGCAGGCCCGACAGTCAGGGCAAGGTAGGCGAGTCCCGCCGCCGTCGTCAGCGTCCCGAAGACGAGCGCCTCCCCCGGCTGCAGGCGACCGTCGGGCAGGGGTCGGCCACGCGTGCGCTGCATCCGCGAATCGACGTCCCGCTCGAGGAACTGATTGAGCGCCAGCGTGCCGGCCGCCGCCAGTGCGGTCCCGAGCAGCGTGTGGGCGAGGCGGACGTAGTCCTGGCCGCCGACCGAGCCCAGGTAATAGCCGACGAACGTCGTCACCAGGACCATGAGGACGACCCGGGGCTTCGTCAACGTCACGAAGTCGGCGAGTCGCCGGCGGGCGCCGGCGAGAGCCACGGCCGGCGCCCCCGGCAGCGTCCCCGTCCGCGAGATCATGCCGCCACCCCCTGCGCGCCCGGCCCCGCCGGCAGCTGCGCCCGGGCCTCGGCCGCTTCGGCCCCGCCGAGCCGCCCGAGCGTGAGCACGAGCATGACCGCCCCGCCGAGGAGCAGAGCGGCGGTGGCCCGGTGGGCGACCGGCAGCACCAGGCCGCCGAGGACACCGCCGGGCACGGCGAACCCCGTGAAGCGCGCGACGTAGGCGCCGAGCCCGAGCCCGAGCTGAAGCGCGAGGAGGCTCAGCAGGGTCCCGGCCGGCCAGGCGAGCGCCGCCCGCGCCCGGTGCCGAGCGAGCACGCGTAGCGCGAGGAGCGCCACGGCGAGCGTCGCCACGACGGCGCCGCCCAGGTGCCAGTCGATCCGGCCGGCGTGCGTCGTCAGGGCACCCAGCACGATCTGGAGATAGAGCGCGGCGGTCGCCGCCACCGCGAGCCCCCACAAGCGGCGGGCCTCGGCCGCCGGGAGGGGCGCCACCGGCGCTCGCCAGGCCGGGGCGGTGAAGACGGCGAGCGCCACCGTCAGGGCGAAGAAGGCCTGAGCCAGGCAGCCGTGGACGATCGCCAGCGTATCCCGCAGGAGGAGCACCCGCAGCCCGCCGAGCAGCCCCTGCCCGCCCACCAGGACGACGGCCGCCAGCCCGAGCAGCCGGAGCCGGCCCTGCCGGTCGCCGAACCAGAGCACGGTCGCCAGGCCGAGCGTCAGGAACCCGACCAGTGCCCCCAGGAGACGATGACTGTGCTCGTAGAGGACGCCCCCGACCATCTGCGACCAGGGATAGAGAAACATGTTGTGGCCGAACGTGGTCGGCCAGTCGGGAACCGCCAGCGCGGCCCCGGTGTTCGTCACGAGCCCGCCGGCCACGATCAGCACGAGCGTCGCGCCGACGGTGACGAGCGCCAGGCGGTGCGCCCAGCGCATGGGCGCCGACGCCGTCGTCACGGCAATTCCTTCACGGAACTCTCAGTGCGCGCGCGAGGACGCGCCCGCTGTGGTGAGCCGTCGCGTCTGGGGCAGGTAGTCCTCGGGTACCTCCGGCGAGCTGTACTCGTAGGGCCCGCGGTAGACGACGGGCAGGGCAGCGCCCCAGTTCCCGTGGGGTGGAGGCGACGGCGCCGTCCACTCCAGCGTGTTGGCGCTCCAGGGATTCAGGGGCGCCTTCGGCCCTTTGAAGAGGCTCCAGAGGAAATTGATCACGAACGGGATCTGGCCCAGGCCGAGCAGGAAGGCGCTGACGCTGATGAAGATGTTCCAGGGCTCGGTCCACGTCAGGAACTCGTACTGCATCGGGTTGTAGATCCGGCGCATCATGCCGCCCACCCCGAGGATGTGCATCGGGAAGAAGACGAAGTTGAAGAACACGAACGTCGGCCAGAAATGGAGCTTCCCGAGCGTGTCGTTCATCATCCGGCCGAACATCTTCGGGAACCAGTAGTAGATGCCGGCGAACGCCCCGAAGATGGAGCCGCCGAAGACCACGTAGTGGATGTGGGCCACGATGAAGTAGGTGTCCTGGATGAAGATGTCCACCGGCGTGGAGGCCATGAAGATCCCGCTGAGCCCCCCGATCACGAACATCGACACGAAGGCCAGCCCGTTCAGCATGGGAACGGTGAACCGGATGTTCCCGCCCCACAGGGTCCCCAGCCAGTTGAACGTCTTGATGGCCGAGGGGACGGCGATGACCATCGTCGTGATCATGAAGGAGGTCCCGAGGGCCGGGTTCATGCCGCTCACGAACATGTGGTGGCCGTACACGACCCAGGAGAGGAAGGCGATGCCGATGATGGAGAAGGCCATCGCGCGGTAGCCGAAGATCGGCTTCCGGGCGAAGACCGAGAGCACGTCGGAGGCGATCCCCATCGCCGGCAGGATCAGGATGTAGACCTCCGGATGACCGAAGAACCAGAAGAGATGCTGCCAGAGCAGGGGCTCCCCGCCCCCGGCGGGATTGAACCAGTTGGTTCCGAAGACGCGGTCGAAGAGCAGCATGGCGACAGCCGACGTCAGGACCGGGAGGGCGAGCAGGAGGAGGATGGCCGTGATGAACATCGCCCAGATGACCAGCGGCATCCGGAACATCGTCATGCCGGGCGCGCGCATGTTCACGATCGTCGTGATGTAGTTGATGGAGCCCATCATGGAGGAGACGCCGAGGACGAACAGGCTGATGCACCAGAGGTTCTGGCCCCAGTTGACGCCGGAGTACTGGGGGATGGCCGAGAGCGGGGCGTACGAGGTCCACCCGGCGGCGGCGTGCCCGCCCTCCACGAAGAAGCCGGCCAGCATCAGGAGCCCGGCCAGGGCCCCCGCCCAGAAGGAGAGCATGTTCAGCCGGGGGAACGCCATGTCCCGCGCCCCGACCATCAGGGGGATCAGGAAGTTCCCGAACGCCCCCGCCAGGATCGGCATGATCACGAAGAAGATCATGATGGTGGCGTGCATCGTGAACATCATGTTGTAGACGGCGGGCGAGATGACCCCCTCGCTGTCGGGCCAGATGAGCCGCCCGACCAGGGGCACCGGGGTCTCCGGCCACGCCAGCTGCCACCGGAGGAAGAGCGCCAGCAGGCCGCCGATGACCATCATGAAGAGGCCCAGGAAGAGGAACTGGCGGGCGATCATCTTGTGGTCGGTCGAGAAGATGTAGGTCCGCACGAAGCCCAGCTCGTGGGCATGCACGTCGTGCGCGCTGGCCGTCGCGGCTGCTGGATGCGCCATCGTCCTTTATCCCCCTCGAACGGTTGCCCGCGCGAGTGCGCCAGAGTCGGCGGTTTCGGGCGAATCGGGTGGAGGCCGCACTAGGAGGGCCACTTCTCCTTGAGCCACTGCTGGTACTCTTCCGCGGTGTGGACGAACAGGAAGCCCTTCATCCCCGAGTGCCCGAACCCGCAGAGCTCGGCACACGGGATCTCGTATTTGCCGGGCTTCGTCACCTCGACCCACTGGTGGATCACGCGGCCCGGCACGGCGTCCTGCTTGAACCGGGCCTGGGGGATGAACACGCTGTGGATCACGTCCCGCGAGGTCAGGTGCAGGATGACCGGCTTGCCGACCGGGACGTGGACCTCGTTATCGAAGGTCTGGTCGTCCTCGGTCTCGAACTTCCCGTCGGGCCCCGGGTAGGTCACCTCCCAGTTGAACTGCTTGGCCGTGATCCGGATGTGGATGTCGGACTCGGGAAGCCGGCTCTTGATCCGGGTCCAGCCGGGAACCGAGAGGAAGGTGAGGATCACCAGGATGAGCGCGGGGACGATCGTCCAGACGATCTCGAGGGTGGCGTTCCCGTGGGTGTAGGTCGCCCGCCGTCCCTCCCGGTGGCGGTAGGCCACCAGGAAGATGATCATGGCGCCCGCCACCAGGATGAACGTCACGCCGGTGATGTAGTAGATGAGGTAGAAGAGCCAGTCGATTTCGGCTCCATAGGTGGAGATGTTCTCCGGCAGCCACCTCATCATGACGGTCTACCCCTCGGGCGGAGCCTTGTCCGACGTTTCACAATCTCGTGACTTCGCTGAAAAAATGGCACTTTAGGCGCCTCTCATTATCGTCGGGGGCCGCACGGTGTCAAGGGCGAATCTTCGGAGGGGGCCGGCGCCCCCTCCGCTCACCCCCTCGGAGCTATTTCTTGGCCGGGAGCTCGAAGCTGACCTTCGCCTCCTGCCCCGCCTTGACCTCGACGTCCTTCGACTGCTTGCCGAGGACGGGGTGCCAGACCTCGACCTTGTGCTTGCCGGGCGGCACGTTCTCGAGCTTGAAGCTGCCCTTCTCGTCCGTCACGGCCGCCGGGCTCTCGGTCACGTAGATCCAGCCATGCATCCAGCTATGGACATCGCACGCGACCTTGACGGCCTCGGGCTTCTCGATCTTCTCGGTCATCACCTTCTTGAACTTCGGCTGGGCCTTGTTGATGGGCGAGTTGGCGGTCGAGAAGGTGTGGATGTTGTGGAGGATCCCGTCCGAGTTGAGGATGTCGACCTCCCCGGGCCCCATGACGAGCACCTCGGGACGGAACTCGCAGCCCTTCTGGTCGAGCGTGGCCTTCTTCGCCGCCTTGGGCCCCTTGACGTCGGTGACCGCCACGACGGCTTCGGCCAGTCCGTTGCCTGGCCCCACCGCCACATCCGCGATCTTCTTCTGGTCACCGCATACCTGGTTGTCCTTGTTGACCTTCACCACCTTGGGGGCCGGCGGCGTCCCGGTGACCTTGACCTCGCCGGTGATGGTCCCACCCCCCTGGGCCCCGGCCGGCGGGTTCCACCCGAGCAGGGCGGCCGCCGCCAGGAGTCCGACGACGAGCAGCGTGGCGATGACGCGGATTTGCATGGGAACTCCTTCCTCCTCCGTGAACGATCGGTTGAGCCCCGGCCGCGGCTGGCCCCTACGCCTCGCGGCCACGCCGGCGCCCGGCCCACCGCACGAGTCCGAGCTCGGCCGCGACGGTGACCAGGGCCGCGATGGGCGGGATCACGAACTGCCGCTTGGACGGCGGTGCCTCTAACCGCACATAGTACCACGAGGAAACCGCGGCCTTCGCCCCCTCGTCTCCCTCGGAGCCATCCCAGACCCAGAACGCGATGGGAAAGAAGTCGTGCGCGGGAAAGATGAAATCGGCCTTGTCGGGCGTCTCCCGGGGCCGGCGGATGACGACCCGGTACTGCCCGGCGTCGTAGACCGCCTGCCCCCTGGCCTGGATCGACTCCCCGTTCTGCGGCGAGATCTTCCCGGCCCCGACCGCGGTGGCCTCGCCGACCCCGGTCCCCGCTTGCCAGGTCAGGAGGTAGACCGAGTTGTTGCTGTCCCCCATGAGGAAGTACGGGCGCTCGCCCGAGTCGCCGCCCCCGGTCGGGAACTGGAGCGCGACCATGTCCGGCTTCGGGGCCCCCTTCTTGGGGTCGGAGTCGGTGGGGTCGTCCCAGGTCAGGTGAAAGGCGATCTCGCGTGCCGTGTAGACCGCGCGGACCGTGATCATGTCCACCGTCGGGTTGAAGTTCCGCGGGTCGACGATCACCTGGCCGACCATCGGGAAGTTCGTCCCCGGCATCTTCCGCCAGAACTCCGCGTTGGGGTCCGAGGGCACCTCCCCGCTCGCCGCGCGGATCTGGAGGAAGCTGGCCCAGTTGGGTCGCTCCTCCCCGAGGGAGCGGACATAGTTGGCGAGGTGCCAGACGTCTTCGGGCTTCTCGACCGAATCGGCGAACGTCGGCATCGGGGTGCCCATCAGCCCTGTCGAGAGTCGCGTCGCCACGTCCTTCCGCCCGGGCCCGCCGCGGAAGGTCCAGGGCTTGTGCAGGTTCGCCGGGCGGACGGGGGTCCCCCAGTCGTCCTTCAGGTCGGACCCGGGCGCCGGATCGCCCCGGCCCGCCGGGCCGTGGCACTTGTTGCACTCGATCGCCTCGAACATCTCCTTGCCGCGCTTGATCGACGCCTCCGAGGAGGACACCTCGCCCGGGAGCTTGGCGAGCTCCGGCTTGGCGCCCTTGAACCCCTCGGCGAACGTCTTGACGTAGGCGACCAGGGCCCAGCGGTCCTTCTCGGGCAGGACCTTCCAGGCCGGCATCGATGTGCCGGGCATCCCGCCGGTGATCACCTGGAAAAGGTCCTGATCGGTCGGGAGCTGACCGGATGGCGTGCTCCGGATCTTGAACTTGCCCGCGGTGAAGTCGCGCGGCTTGGGGAGCAGGCGCTCGGCCGCCGGCCCGTCCCCCTTGCCGGACGCTCCGTGACAGAGCGCGCACTTGGCCTCGTAGAGCGGCTTGCCACGGCCGGGGTCCCCGGCCTGCGCGCCGGCGTCTGAGGGTTGGAGGGCGGCCACACCCCGCGAGACGAGCGATGCCAGCCGGTCCCACCGGGGAATCCCCGGCCGCGCGGCGCCCTCGCGGGCCAGCATGACGCGCGGCGGGTAGCCCGTCGTCTCGTAGAGGTAGTAGATCACCTGCCAGATCTGCTCCTCGGTGAGCTTGTCCTCCCAGGCGGGCATCGCCGAGTTCCACGGCGTCGATTCTCTGGGCAGGCCGGGGCCGCCCTTGGCGATCCGCCAGAAGAGGAAGCCCTCGGAGAGCTGGGCGATCGTCCCGGGGTCGGTGAAGTCCGCCGGTTGCGGGTTGAAGCCGTGGGCGAAGTGCCCCTTTCCGTCCAGGTTGTCGCCGTGGCAGTAGACGCAGTTCTGGATGTAGACGGCGCCGCCGGCGGCCAGGTGCGCGTCGCGGCTGGCCGCGTTCTGCCCGATGGCCTTGCGGACCGGCGTCTGGGGATCCTGGAGATCGATGTTCTTGCCCCGGAACGCGATGGTGGCCGGGGGCGCCGGGTGAATCGCGCGGAGCTCGACGGGCGCCTCGGCCTTGGCGGCGGCCTGGGAGTAGGCGTAGTAGCCCGCGAGCAGAGGGAACAGCACCCCCAGCGCCAGCCGCACCGGACGCCGGCGGGGCTCGCTCAGCGTCGTCCACATCGGTCCCAGGAACCCCCGCCAGGACGCGGAATCCGAGGACACGTAGACCAGCACGGCCAGGAGCGTGATGGCCATGTAGAGCGAGAGGAGGCTGAACGGCATCGGCGGCTGGATGCCGTACCGGAAGACGAGGAACGCGACGACGAGGACGAGGACCGCCTGGAGGAACTTGCCCCGGGGCTGGGCCATGACGCGACCTAGGACTTTTTCGGGGCGGCCGCCGGAGGCGCCGGCGCCGGACTGGCACCGCCCGGGGCGCCGCCCTTGAGCGTCGCGAGGAACGCGATCAGATCGATGTACTCGCGCGCGGTGAGCGTCTGACCGAAGGTCGGCGGCATCACACCCGCCGGGTATCCGGACACGACGCCCTTGGAAGCCGGGTTCAGCACCTTGCCCATGATGTAGTCGAGCGTCTGGCTTCCGGCGATGTTCGAGAGATCCGGCCCGACCTTTCCGCCGGCCACGGGCCCCGCGCTATGGCAGGCGATGCAGGTGCCCTTCCCCGCGAAGACGGCCTGGCCGGCCTTGGGATCCCCGGGCAATTCGATCGCGGCGGCCCCCTGGGCGCCGCCGGTCCCCGCCCCGGCCGTGGCCGGGATGTCCTCGAGCTTGACGTCCACGGTCCCCCCCTGGCCCTCGAGAAAGGCCGCGGTGGCCCACAGCTCGCTCCGGTTGAGCGCGATGGGCGGCCGGTCGACTTTCGGCATGATGTTGGGGAAGCCCTCCACGACATAGGCGCCGGGGGAGACGAGGGACTCGACGATGTACGCCTTCGCGTTCATCCCCGGCTTGCGCGTCGCCGCCCGCGCGCCGACCCCCGCCAGATCGGGTCCTCGCCCGGCCCGTCCAATCCCGTGGCAGGTCGTGCACTGGCCCTTCCCCTGGAAGATCTTCTCTCCGGCGGCGACGAGCTGTTGCGGGGTGACAGTGCCGCCCTCGAGCGAGAGCTCCTCGGGGGGCTTCGACTCGAGCTGAGGAATCGAGTTGGCGTACCAGGTGTAGGCCCCCATCACCACCAGCGCGAAGGCGCTCACCTTGAGGGTGACCGGGACCCGCACGGCTCAACGCCCTCGACGGTCGGCACCGCCCGTGACCCCGCCGCTGATCGGCAGCGGCTGGGGCGCCCCGCCCGGCACCCCGTGGGCGGCGTGCCCCGCCTCGGCCCCCCGGGCGCCGAGCCCGCCCAGCCAGAAGATGAACATCACCATGGCGAAGAACAGGATCGTCGTGACCGAGATGACGTTGGCCGCGTAGCCGAGGGCCGGCGTCACCGCGTCGGGGGAGGTATCTTGTAAAACCCCGTAGATGTGCCAGTGCTGCCGGATCCCCGAGCGCGCGAAGCCCATCAGGCCCATGAGCCAGGTGAAGGACACCGCCAGCAGGATCAGCACGTACTGGGAGCGCGGGGCGATCGTCCCCCAGCGGATGACGCCGGTAGACCGGGCGCCCTTGAACATCGGGATGTCGATCGCCATCACGATCACGATGGTGAGCAGGACCACCGCCACCTGGAGCGGCGAGAATCGCCGGATGCGCGTGATCGGCTCGACGAAGTAGCCCCAGACCCCGAGGGCCACCACGATGGTGGCGGCCACCCCGAACGTCACCCACTGGGCGGCCATCCCGACCCGGGTCCAGGACCGGATCGAGAGCTTGTTGGCGCGCCGGTAGAGGAGGTAGGACAGGAAGGTCGTCAGGATCAGGAGGTTCACCGCCGTGTTCTTGGCCGACATGACGCCGAATACGCCCAGCACCTTGTGGTGCGTCCCGCCCATCCGCCGCACCTCCTCCACCGAGACGATGAGGGTGTGCGGCGTCGCCCACACCATGAAGCCGACCGCGATGATGAAGAGCATGTACTTGATGTAGGGCCGGTAGCGCTCGGACCCGGGGATCCGCTCCATTCCGAGCCAGAGGTAGTAGTTGGAGCCGAGAAAGAGCACCCCGATGATGATGGCCTGGACGATCCAGAGCCAGGACATGAAGCCGCCCATCATGGTGATGCCCATCGTCTGGTTGAAGCCGTAGATCTCGAATCCGAGCCAGTAGCCGGCGAAGGGCAGCACCATGAGCGCCGACACCGCGACGAAGTTCCCGATGTATCCCATCCAGTCGTACTGCGCCCGCTCCTCCTCGGTCTGCGCCCCCAGGAACCGAAACGCCGCATAGGCGGCGGCCACGGTGCCTCCGAAGACGATGTTGGCGATCAGGCGGTGGATGTTGACCGGCATCCAGGTGTAGTTGTTGATCGCCTGCCAGAGCGTGCCCGTGAACTTCCCCGCCTCGTCCACCCCGCGCGGCGAGACCATGAAGGTCACCCAGGAGTTCGAGACGACGAGGATGGCCGTTCCCAGCAGGTTCGACAGGACCCCCAGCGAGAGATGAAGCCCCTTCCGCGGACCCGAGAGCCAGTCCCAGCCGTAGTACCAGAGGTAGACGGCGAAGGTCTCGAGGAAGAAGAGGGCGACGTAGAGCCACATGGTCGGCGCGAAGATCGCGCTCAGGTAGGTCCAGAGCCTCGGGTAGAGGGTGATCAGGAGGAAGAGGAGCCCTCCGCCGAGCAAGGCCGTCGTCGAAAAGGCCGCGAAGGTCAGCTTGACGAACTCGTGGGCCAGCCAGTCGTAGCGCCGGCCTTCCGGGTTGTCGGCGCCGATCTTCCAGCCCATGAACTCGATGATCACGGCGAAGATCGGGACGCCGAGGATGAACGCGGCGAAGTTCAGGTGGATCTGGGCGACGACCCAGACGATCAGGCGGGACCCGAAGTACGGGAAGGCGCGGTAGGCGGCCTCCTTCTGCTCCTGGGCGAGCGCCGGCGGCGCGGCAAGACACAGGGCGACGGCGCTGGCCGCGAGCAGGAGGGGCAAGAGGTGAGCGCCGGACGGGCGGTGGCGCCTCAGGCAGGCGTCGGGCTTTCGCACACTTGTCCCGCTGGGAACTCCCGGAAATCGGGCCTGAGAGGCGGGATGCCTCGACCCCGCCCCGCTTGTTCCGAGGATCACAAGCCGCGATTCTTTTGTAGTGGAACCCGCCGCCTCGTGTCAAGGGGAAAAGCCCTACGGGAGCTCCTCGCGTCGGCGAATCGTGGCCAAGCCTTGACGGCCTCGGGTCTCTGGGCATAGAGTCCCGCCACAGAGCCCTCGGGGGCTCACGCGCGAAGGGAGGAGCGGCCCTGATACTCGTCTTCCTGGCGTTGGCGGTGGTCGGTCTCCTCTTTCTCGCCGTCTCGGTGCTCGTCGGCCACGACCTCGACCTGCACGCCGACATCGACGCCGGCGGGCATGGCTACTTGAGCCCTCGCATCGTCGGGGTGTTCCTCACCGGCTTCGGGGCCGTCGGCGCCGTGGCGAGCCTCTACCTCCCCGCCCGCGAGGGAAGGGCGCTGATCGCCTCCTTCCTCGGTGTCCTGAGCGGGATCGTGCTGAGCGGTATCTACCTGGTCGCGATGCGGCTCATCCATTCCCAGGAGGCCAGCTCGCTCGTCGGCGACCAGGATCTGGTGGGCATCGAGGGCCGGGTGACGGTGGCGATCCCGGCTGACGGGGTCGGCGAGGTGACCTGCCCGATCGGCGGGCAGACGACGCGGCGCATGGCCCGCACTTTCGGGAGCCGGGCGATTGCCGAGGGCGCCGTCGTGCGAATCAAGGACGTCTACGGGGCGACGGTGGTCGTCGAGCCGGTGCCCTGAGGCATGAGGCAAGGAGGCCGGCGATGACCGAGTTGCTCGGGCTGTCGAGTCTGTTCGGGCTGGGGGGGACCCTGGGCCCGGTGCTGATCGTCCTCATCGCGCTCGTCGTCCTGATCGTCCTGATGACGGCGACGCGAAACTACATCAAGGTGCCGCCCAACAAGGTGGCAGTCTTCTACGGGCGGAAGCACCGGACGCCCGACGGGCGCACGATCGGCTTCCGGCTGGTGACGGGCGGCGCCCGGCTCCGGTGGCCCATCCTCGAGGCCGTCACCTACATGGACCTGATGGTGTTCCCCATCGACCTCGACGTGAAGGACGTGCCCAACAAGGACGGCGTCCTGGTCAGCGTCCAGGGGGTGGCCAACGTCAAGATCCGCAACGACGAGCAGTCGCTCATCGCGGCCGCCGAGCGCTTCCTCGGGCTCGCCCACAGCGACATCAAGGAGATCGCCTACAAGAACCTGGAAGGGCACCTCCGCTCGATCGTCGGCCGGCTCACGGTCGAGGAGATCGTCCGGGACCGCCAGAAGTTCAACCAGGAGGTGCTGACGGAGGCGACCTCCGACCTGGCCAAGATCGGCCTCGGGGTCGACGTCCTGACCGTCCAGAAGATCGAGGACAAGGAGGGCTACATCCAGGCCCTCGGCAAGAAGCGGACGGCCGAGGTCAAGCGCGACGCGCAGATCGGCGAGGCGTCCGCCGCCCGCGAGGCGACGATCAGCTCGACCACCGCGATTCGCGAGGGCAAGGAGCGCGAGAACGAGAACCTGGCCCTCATCGCGCAAGCCGAGAAGGAGCGCGACGTCAAGAAGGCGCAGTACGCGGCCGAGGTCCAGGGCCAGCAGGCGCGCGCCCAACAGGCCGGCCCGCTGGCCGAGGCCAAGGCCCGCCAGGAAGTCGTCGAGCAGGAGGTGCTGATCGAGCTGGCGCGCACCAAGAAGCAGACGGAGGTGGCCGAGGCCGAGGCGGTCCGACGCCAGCAGCAACTCCTGGCCGAGGTCGTCAAGCCGGCCGATGCCGAGCGGCAGAAGACGATCCTGGCGGCCGAGGCCCAGAAGCAGAAGGAGATCCTGGAGGCCGAGGGCCGGAAGACGGCGATCGTCGCGATCGCCGACGCCGAGCGCCAGCGTCACGCGCTGGAAGGCCTCGGAGAGGCCGACGCCCTCAAGGCCAAGCTGGTGGCGGAGGCCGAAGGCATCAAGGCCAAGCTCCTGGCCGAGGCCGAGGGCATCCAGGCCAAGCTCCTGGCCGAGGCCAACGGAGTGAAGGCGAAGCTCCTGGCCGAGGCCGAGGGCGCCCTCAAGAAGGCCGAAGCGTTCGCCAAGCTCGACGAGTCCTCGAAGACGTTGCTCGTACTGGAGCGCTTCCCCGAGGTCATCAAGGCGTTCGCGCCGGTGGCCGGGGCGGTGGCGGCTCCGCTCGGAAACATCGACCGGCTCGTCATGGTCGACAGCGGGGGGCACGGGGACGGCGGCAGTACCCTGACGCGGCTCGCCAGCACGGTCCCGACGACGCTGTTCGGCCTGCTCCAGACCTCCAAGGCGCTCGGCATCGATCTCACGGGACTGCTCGGGAAGGCCGGAGTGCGGGAGGAGGGTGACGGCCGGACGGTGATCAAGGACAAGAGCTAGGGACCGGCTGGATGGCGACCCCGGTCTACCGATCACAGACGCCGTTCACCGACAAGGGCAGCGCGACGCTGGTCGTCACCTGCGGCAGCAACGCGTTCGCGCCCTATGTGCGGGAGTTCCTCGAGCGCCACCTCGCGCTGCCCGAGGGGACCTACGACTCCCTCGCGGTGCCGGGAGGACCGCAGTTCCTGCTGCTGACCGAGTACCTGCCGAAGTTCGCCTGGGCGGGCCACCGCTGGGTGAAGTTCCTGGTGGAGCATCACCGGCTCAGGCGCGCAGTTCTCGTGGGCCACGAGGACTGCGCCTGGCACGACGACGAGCGGATGATCCCGGCGCTCCTCCATCGGCTCGCGGCCGGCCCGGCGGGGCCAGACTCAGGGAAAGATCGCCAGCTCGAGGGCCTCCGGCAGATGGCCCGGGCCCTCCACGAGCTGCTGCCGTCGCTCGCGGTGGAGGCCTACTTCGCCGGGAAGGAGCCGGACGGCCGGGTTGGCTTCCTCCGCGTCGACTGACGCGGGTCCGCTCGGCCCTGGGGCGACTTGCCGGGGGGCTCCGCCCTCTGCTACCATCGCCGGCACAGGCACGCGTCCGGTACTCGCCTCTCCCGCGCGAGCCACGTGACGGCCGAGATCGTCGTCCAGAGCCTCGTCTCCGGCCTCCTGATGGGCTTCGTCTACGCCCTGATCGCGGCGGGCCTCTCCCTGATCTTCGGCCTCATGGAGATCGTGAACTTCGCCCACGGCGAGTTCCTCATGCTCGCCATGTTCGCCACCTTCTGGGCGTGGACCCTGGGGCACCTCGACCCGCTGGTCGCGCTGCCGGGCTCGACCGCGCTCCTCTTCCTCCTGGGCGTCGTCGTCTACAAGGGCGTCATCAGCCGGATCCTGGCCGCCCCGATGCTGGCCCAGGTGTTCGCCACCTTCGGGCTGGCCGTCTTTCTGCGCAGCGCCGCCCAGTTCCTCTGGACGCCCGACTTCCGGCTCGTCCAGAACCCGTGGGTGAGCGGGCGGCTCTCCCTGTTCGGGATCTTCGTGGGCACCCCGCAGCTCACGGCGGCGCTGGCCGCCCTGGCCGCGTTCGGGCTCCTCTACTGGTTCATCACGCGGACCGAGACCGGGTTGGCCCTCCAGGCGACGGCCCAGGACCGGCAGGCGGCCGCCCTCATGGGGATCGACACCGAGCGGATGTTCGCGCTGGGCTGGGGCATCGGGGCGGCCTGCGTGGGCGTCTCGGGCGCGCTCCTGGTCAACTTCTTCTATGTCTTCCCGGACGTGGGGAGCGTCTTCGCGCTCCTCGCCTACGTGACGGTGGCCCTGGGCGGCTTCGGCAACGTCCCGGCCACCCTGGCGGCCGGCGTGCTGGTCGGGCTGGTGGAGGTCCTGGTCGGCCTCTGGGCGCCGGCCTTCAAGTACGTCGGGGTCTTCGGCCTGTACCTGGCGGTGGTGGTCTGGCGGCCCCAGGGCCTGTTCGGGAAATTTTGATGCGTGCGCGCCGGCTCCGGGTTGCGCTCGGGGTCGCGCTCGGCCTGGCGCTGCTCGCCTACCCCGCCGTCTTCACCCGCCCCTACCCGCGCGACATCATGATCAAGATCTTCCTCTACGCGCTGCTCGCCCAGGCGTGGAACCTGCTCGGGGGCTACTGCGGCCAGATCTCGCTCGGCAACGCGGTCTTCTTCGGGATCGGCGCCTACACCTCCTCGGCGCTCCTCATGCGGTGGGAGCTCTCGCCGTGGCTGGGGATGCTGGCCGGCATGGGCCTGGCCGTCCTGGTCTCCCAGGCCATCGGCTTCCCCTGCTTCCGGCTCCGCGGCCACTACTTCGCGATCGCCACCATCGCCATCGGCGAGATCGTGCAGACCATCATGATCAACTGGGACGCCCTCGGGGGCGCCCGGGGGCTGTCGCTCCCGATCAAGCCGGAGACCTTCGTCAACTTCCAGTTCCACCGGGCCAAGTGGCCGTACTACTACATCGCGCTCGGACTCTTCGCGTGCGTGTTCGCGCTGACCGCGCTGGTCGAGCGCTCCCGCCCGGGCTACTACTTCCGCGCGATCCGCGAGGACGCGGACGCCGCATCCAGCCTCGGGATCCCGCTCGCCCGCTACAAGCTGGCAGCCATCGCCCTGTCGGCGGCCTTCACCGCGCTGGGCGGCTCGTTCTACGCCCAGTACGTCCTGTTCATCGACCCCGAGTCGGTCTTCCCGCTGTCGCTGTCGATCTTGATCTGCCTGGTCGCCGTCCTCGGCGGGGTGGGAACGCTGTGGGGGCCCTTCCTGGGCGCGGTCATCCTGATCCCGCTCTCCGAGGCCACCCGCGTCTACTTCGGCGGCACCGGCAAGGCCGTCGACCTCATGATCTATGGCGCCCTCATCGTCCTGGTCGCCGTCTTCCAGCCGGCCGGGCTGGCGGGGCTCCTCGGCCGCCTGGGGCGCGGAGGGCGGAGGCCGTCGGCGCCGCTGCCGGCCGCGGCGCGGGCGGGCACCGGATGAGCCTCCTGGAGGTCCGGGGCGTGACCAAGCGGTTCGGCGGCGTCATCGCCAACGCCGACGTCTCGTTCAGCGTGGGCCCCGGCGAGATCGTCGGCGTCATCGGGCCGAACGGCGCCGGCAAGTCCACGCTCTTCGACGTCATCACCGGGTTCTACCGGCCCGATGCGGGCGAGATCCGCCTCGAGGGCACGCCGATCACCGGGCTCCGCCCGGACCAGATCAACCGGCGGGGCGTCGGCCGCACCTTCCAGAAGCTCCGGCCGTTCGCGGGCATGACCGCGCTGGAGAACGTCACCGTCGGCGCGCTCCTCCACGACCCCGACCCCCGGTCAGCCCGCGACGCCGCCCGCCGGTGCCTCGCGCTGGTGGGGCTCACGGACAAGGCCGAGGCCTTCGGCCGGGAGCTCTCCACCGGGCAGCGGAAGCGGCTCGAGATGGCGCGCGCGATGGCCACCCGCCCGCGCCTCCTCCTCCTCGACGAGGTGACGGGCGGCGTCGATCAGCGCTCGATCCCCGCGCTCGTCGAGCTCATCGGCCGCCTGCGCGACGAGGGGGTCACCCTGGTGGTCATCGAGCACAACATGCGGGTCATCATGAGCGCGGCCACCCGCATCGTCGCGCTCCACCTCGGCCAGAAGATCGCCGACGGGGCGCCGGCCGAGGTCGTCCGGAACCGGGCGCTCATCGAGGCCTACCTCGGCGCCGCCTACGCGTCGTGAGCACTGGACCGGACGCCGGCCCGATGCTCCGCGTCGAGGGTCTGAGCGTCGCCTATGGGGACTTCCAGGTCCTCTGGGACGTCTCGCTCCGCGTCGACGAGGGCGAGATCGTCGCGCTCCTCGGCCCCAACGGCGCCGGCAAGTCGACCATTCTCAACACGGTCTCCGGGCTGGTCGCGCCGCGGGACGGGCGGATCGAGTTCCGCGGCCGCCCGCTCGATCGCCTGCCCGCCCACCGGCGGGTCGCCGAGGGGCTGGCCCACGTCCTGGAGCGGCGGCGACTCTTCCCCTACCTCACCGTCCGTCAGAACCTGCTCCTCGGCGCCTATTCCGGCGAGGCCCGCCGGCATCGCCCCGCGACGCTCGACTGGGTCGAGTCCCTGTTCCCGATCCTACGCCCCCGCCAGGACCAGCTGGCGCACACCCTCTCCGGCGGCGAGCAGCAGATGGTGGCCATCGCCCGGGGGCTGATGTCGCGGCCGCGCTTCCTGATGGTGGACGAGCCCACCCTGGGTCTGGCGCCGCGTGTCGTGGCCGAGATCCTGGAGGTCCTGCGCCAGATCAACCGGACCGACGGCATCACCGTGCTGTTCATCGAGCAGAACGTCCAGCTCGCGCTCTCGCTCGCCCACCGGGGGTACATCTTGGAGTCCGGCCACGTCCTGCTCGACGGCGCGGCCGCGGCCCTCCTCGCCTCCGACGAGGTGAAGAAGGTCTTCCTCGGGTTGTGAGCCGG
>DASYQW010000120.1 GCA_036005065.1 Candidatus Methylomirabilota bacterium
CCACCTCAAGACCTGGCGTCGGAACGGCGGCGAGCCCCGGATGGGACGGCAGCTCCGCGCGCTCTTCAACGCCGCCGGCGTCAGTGACCTCCGGATCACGGCCGCGGTGTGGTGCTACGCGACGCCGAGCGAGACCGTGGAATGGGGGGAGTCCTACGCCGAGCGCCTCCTGACTTCCCCGATGGGCCAACGCGCCGTCGAGTACGGGTACGCGTCCCGGTCAGATCTCGAGGCGATGGCCGCCGCTTTCCGGGGCTGGGCCGTTCACCCCGACGCGTTCTGGGCCTTCATCCACGTCGCGGCCCTCGCCCGAAAACCCGGGTGAACCCGGGAGCTGGAAGGAGATCACTCGCTCGAGCTGGCGCATTGCCTGTCTTCGGCCAGCCGAATTTGTCCTCTCACCTCATGACCTCATCCGCCCTGAGCAGGAGCGACTGCGGAATCGTCAACCCCAGCGCCTTGGCAGTCTTGAGGTTGACATCTCCAGTGAGGTATCGCAATGGCTGAAATGAGCGAGGTGCGTCACCTGAGTGTGTCGATCGCGCGAAGCGCCGAGCTCGTCTACGACTTTCTGTCCGATCCAGCTAGCTTTCCGAAGTGGGCATCAGGGCTGGGTACGCTGAGCCGAGTAGACGGGCGATGGGTAGCGCAGACGCCCGACGGTCCAATGCAAGTTCGCTTCTCCGAGCGAAACGCATTCGGAGTTCTGGATCATTGGGCTACGCCACAGCCCGACGTTCAGATCTACATTCCACTACGCGTCGTAGCCAACGGCGAAGGATGCGAGCTGATCTTCACCCTCTTTCGCCAACCGGGCATGGACCAAGAGAGGTTTGAAGCCGATGCCGAATGGGTGAAGCGTGATCTCAACGCCGCCAAACACCTTCTAGAGGGAGCATGATGCCTAACCAGCCATTGGAGACGGACCTTCGCCAGCGAGCTTCGCTCGCCGGCTCGGCCCCTCAATGGCGTCGTCAGCCGCAAGCCAATGAAGGGTGCGCCAAGTAACGAAGGAGACCGACATGAGGCTCATCAAGGTCCTTACCTGGCCAATCTGGAGTCTGGCATTCACCCTGACGGCCCTTCCGGGCCTGGCCGCCGACTACCCGGCGCCGAAGGAGGGCAGCTGGGTGGTGCGCGACTTCCGCTTTCACACCGGCGAGGTCCTGCCCGAGTTGCGCCTCCATTACACAACCGTGGGCGCGGCCACCGGCGAGCCGGTGCTCATCCTGCACGGCACGACCGGATCGGGCGCCGGCATGCTGAGACCCGTGTTCGCCGGCGAACTCTTCGGCCCCGGGCAGCCGCTGGACGCCAGCCGTTACTACATCATCTTGCCGGACGCCATCGGCACCGGCAAATCCTCCAAACCCTCGGACGGCCTGCGCGCGAGCTTCCCGAAGTACAGCTACGACGACATGGTCCATGCCCAATACCGGCTGGTCACGGAGCACCTGGGCGTGCGGCATCTGCGGCTCGTGCTGGGGAACTCCATGGGCGGCATGCACACCTGGATCTGGGCCCAGAGATATCCTGACTTCATGGACGTTGCGGTGCCGATGGCGTCGTTGCCGACCGAGATGTCCGGCCGCAACTGGATGACGCGCCGCCTCATCGTCGATTCCATCCGCAACGACCCGGAGTGGATGAACGGCAACTACACCAAGCAGCCACGCAGCCTGCAGTTCGCCTCGGTGTTCTACGGCATCGCCACCAACGGCGGGAATCAGGCGCTCTACAAGGCGGCGCCGACGCGCGAGAAGGCCGACCAGCTCCTCAACCAGCGCCTGAGCGCGCCGTTCCGCGGTGATGCCAACGACCACCTGTACCAGTGGGACGCGTCGCGCGACTACAACGCCTCGTCGGGCCTGGAGCGCGTCCAGGCGGCACTGTTGGCGATCAACTCGGCGGACGACGAGCGCAATCCGCCGGAGCTCGGGCTGCTGGACCGCGAGATCAAGCGCGTGAAGGACGGGCGCGTGCTGCTGATTCCCGGTAGTGACCAGACCGCCGGCCACGGCACCACCTTCCAAGCGAGATTCTGGAAGCAGGACCTGGCCGAGCTGCTGCAACGCGCGCCGCGCCGCGCGAAGTAGCCCCGCAACATGCTTCTCACCCATCTTGGCCAGATGCCACGAGTCGAGCCGAGCGCGTATGTCGCGCCGACAGCGACCGTGTGCGGCGACGTTGCGATTGGTGCGCACTGCCGGATCATGCACGGGGCCTCGATCGTCGCCGAAGGCGGTCGAATCGAGATCGGCGAGTGCGGCATCGTCATGGAAAACGCCGTCGTGCGTAGCACCGGCCGTCATTCCACCCGCATCGGCAGCCACTGCCTGATCGGGCCCAACGCGCATCTGGTGGGGTGCTACGTCGAGGATGAGGTGTTCATCGCGACGGGCGCAGCCGTCTTTCACGGTGCCCGCCTCGGGAAGGGCTCGGAGGTGAGGATCAACGGAGTCGTCCACCTTCGATCCAGCCTGCCGCCTGGCGAGACAGTGCCGATCGGATGGGTGGCCGTCGGTGACCCGATCAAGATTCTTCCTCCCGACCGGCACGAAGATATCTGGGCGGTCCAGAAACCGTTGAACTTTCCGCTTTTCGTCTATGGCTTCGACCGGCCGGACGCCGATATGGTGAAGATCACGAAGCGTCTCTCAGATGCGTTGGCGTCACACCGGGATGACGCCGTTGTTTCCTGATCCCGCCGTGCAGCGTTGGACTCCAGCATCGGCTGGACGGTGCCGAGATCGCCGAACGGAAGGTCGCGTTCCCATCCGTAGACGGGCCCGGGAGTGACCGGAAGGAGCCGGGGCTACGGAGGTGGTGCGGCCCCTTGAGGGCGCCGAGCCGGGACGGGACCCGGCGCGGCCACGAGTCTCCGGGCGAGGGCGAGCAGGGAGAGGTCGGCGCCGCGGGCCCCCACCAGCGACAGCCCCAGCGGGAGGCCGTCGAGCTCGGCCAACGGCAGGCTGACCTGCGGGAGCCCGCCGAGCCCGGCGAGGCACAGGAGGTGCATCGCCTGGTGCCGGTAGCGGACCTCGATGTCGTCGACCGGCGTCTGCTTGCGCGGCGCCACCCGGGGTGAGGTCGGCAGGCAGAGCACGTCGCCCGCGCCGACGACCGCGTCGAGCCGGGCCCGAATGGCGCGGTGCCGCGCGGTGGCGGCATCGACGTCCGCGGGCGCCACGCGGGCCGCCCACTCGAAGCGCTCCTTGATCCCCGGTCCGAACGCGGGCCTCGTCCGCGTGATCCACTCGCCGTGGTTCGCCCAGATCGCCGCCGCCTGGAGCACCCGGAACGTCTCGAACCACGCCGGCAGCCCCTCGGCGCTGACCGTCACCTCCACGGGCGGCCCGAGACGTCGCGCGATCTCGGCGACCGCCGGGGCGAGCGCGCCGGCCACTCGCGGCTCGACCAGGCCGAAGGCGTCCGTCGCCACGAGCAAACGGCGGGGCGGGGCCGGCTCGGTCGTCGAGTCGTCCAGCAAGACCCGCCCTACCCGCTCGAGCACCTCGGGATCACGCGCGAACCACCCCACCACGTCGAAGGGCGGGCCGAAGGGGATGACGCCGTCGAGCGAGACGCGCCCGACCGTCGGCCGGAACCCGAGGATCCCGCAGTAGCTCGCCGGCAGCCGGACCGAGCCGCCGCAGTCGGTCCCCAGCGCGAAGTCGACGAGTCCGGCGGCCACCGCCGCCGCCGAGCCGTTCGACGACCCCCCCGGGATGCGGTCGGGCGCCCGCACGTTGAGCGGGGTGCCGTAGTGGACGTTCTCCCCGGTGAGGCTGTAGGCGAGCTCGTCGGTGTGCGTCTTCCCGATCATGCGCGCCCCGGCATCCAGGAGCCGTTGCACCGCGGTGGCCGTCACGTCGGCCGGCTCGTGCGTGCGGAGCCAGTCCGGATGGCCGAACCCCGTGCGGGCGCCCGCGATGTGGAAGACGTCCTTGACCCCGAAGCTGAGCCCGGCCAGCGGACCGCTCGGTGCCCCCGCCAGGGCCACGTGAGTGTGCCGGCAGAAGGCCCCGATCGGATCGTCGAAGGGCAGCGGGCCGGTGTCGCGCGCCGCCGGCGGCGTCACCCCAGAAGATCCTTCAACTTGGGGTGGGAGCGCCTGCTGCCGCTCCCCCCCAAACCCCCCCACCAGCAACCAGCTGTGTCGCGTGGCCCGCGCAGGGCAACCTCCCGCATCAAGTCCGTCACGGACTCTCAGCTCGGCCGCAAGAGCTGGGGGCGCTCGCGCCGGAAGGTCATCCGCCCGCGCTTCAGACCGAAGAGGGGCGTGGCCACCTCGGCCACGGCCGCCTCGGTCGAGGCGCAGTCGAGCACGACCAGGTCGGCCGACTTGCCGACGGCCAGCCCGTAGTCGTCGAGGCGCAGCAGCCGGGCCGAGCGCCGCGTGATCATCTCGAAGCAATCCCGCGCGCCGTCGCGCTTGCCCACCTGAGCGATGTTCGCGTAGAGGTTGGCGATGCGCACCAGCGAGCAGTCGCCGAAGGGGGTGAACGGGTTGAGGATGTTGTTGCTCGACAAGGAGCAGTTCACGCCGAGCGCGAGCAGCTTGTGGACGGGCACGACCCCCCGCAGGACGCTGTGCTCCTGGTGGCGGCCCATCAGGTAGAGGTCGGTCGCCGGGAGGACAGTCAGCGCCACGCCGGCGCCGGCGGCGCGCCGCCCGACCTCTTCCAGGCGCTTGGGCGGGACCACCGACAGCTTGGTGACGTGCCCCACCGCGACCCGGCCGCCGTAGTGGTACCGCTCCGTCTGCGCGCAGACGTACTCGATGTCCCAGTCGTCGGCCGTGTGACCGAAGTCGAGGTGCATGTCGATGTCGACGTCGAACTCGCGGGCCAGCTCGAAGACGCGGTCGATCTGGCCCTTGGGATTGCTGTCGGTGTAGGGCGCCGCCCCCACCGCGCGGGCGCCTTGCCGGAGGGCGGCCACCATCAGCTCGTCGGTCCCCGGATTGTTCAGGAGCCCCTCCTGCGGGAAGACGCAGATCTGGAGGTCGATGCCCCACCGGTACTCGTCGACGAGCGGGCGCACGCCCTCGAACCCGCGCAGGCCGATGCCGGGATCGACTTCGAGATGGGTGCGCATGTGCGTCGTGCCCTGCAGGATGGCCTGCTCGAGCGTCGCCGCCCCGCGCCGGTGGACGTCCTCGGCGGTGAACGCCTTCTTGGCCGCCGCGACCTGGCCGATCGCCTCCTCGAGCGTGCCCTCGTCGGAGCGGCAGCGGTCCAGGAGCCGGGACTTGTCCAGGTGGATGTGCGTCTCGACGAAGCCGGGCGACACCAGCCGGCCCTCGATGTCGATCTCCCGGCCAGGGGCCGACAGACGCGGGCCTACATGGGCGATGCGACCGCCCTCGATCCCGATGTCGGCGAGCGCGGCGGGATCCGCCGCGCCCGCGATGCGCGCGTTCCTCAGGATGAGATCCATGACCCGACCTCCTCTCGTTGTCTCACACCGCGCCCAGATAGGCCTGCTCGACGACGGCCTGGCCGCGAAGGGCGGCCGCCGGGCCCTCGTGGACGATCCGCCCGGACTCCATGACGTAGCCACGGTCGGCGACGGCCAGGGCCAAGGTCGCCATCTGGTCCACCAGCAGGATCGTGGTGCCGTCGTCGCGCAGCTCGGTGAGGGCCTCGAACAGGCCCGCCACCAGCGTGGGCGCGAGACCCAGCGAGGGCTCGTCGAGCAGCAGCACGCGCGGTCGCGCCGCCAGGCCTCGGGCCAGAGCCAGCATCTGCTGCTCTCCCCCCGAGAGCAGGCCGGCCCGCGCGCCGAGCCGGGACCGGAGCGCGGGAAACCGCGCCAGCAGGCCTTCGAGCTCCCCGGCGCCGATCGGCGTGCCGCGGCCGTAGGCGCCGAGCCGGATGTTGTCGAGGACGCTGAGCTCCGGAAAGACCTGCCGGCCCTCGGGGACCAGGACGAGTCCGGCTCGGGGACGGGCGTGAGCCGGCAGGGTCGTCACCTCGCGGCTTCCGAGGCGCACCGAGCCGGCCAGCGGACGGTGCAGTCCGGAGAGCACGCGCAGGAGAGTCGACTTGCCGGCGCCGTTGGCCCCCAGCACGGCCACCAGCTCACCGGACCGCACCGCCAGATCGATCGCGCGCAGCACCGGCGCGGCGCCGTAGGCGGCGTCGAGCCGCTCGACGGCGAGGATCCGCTCCTCGCCCGGACGCCAGCCGCCCGGGCGGGGCCGCGTCGCCACGTCTCCCTCGCCGAGGTAGGCCCGCAGGACGGCCGGGTCCCGCCGCACCTCGTCGGGCGCGCCGCGCGCGATGCACCGGCCGGCGTCGAGCACGACCACCTCGTCCGAGACGCCCATCACGAGCCGCATGTCGTGCTCGATCAGCACCACGGCCACCCCGGTGGCCGCGATCCCGCGCAGCAGCCCGCCGAGGCGCTCGGTGTCCGCGGAACCGAGGCCGGCGGCGGGCTCGTCCAGCATGAGGACCTGCGGCTCGGCGGCGAGCGCGCGGGCGATCTCGACCAGCCGCCGGTCCACGTGGGGCAGCTCGTCGGCGAGGCGGTCGACCGGGCCGCGGTACCCCACGTAGGCCAGCAGACTCTCGGCCTCTCGCCGGAGCTCCGGGGCATCGCGGCGCCCCAGGACGGCGGCGCCGAGCGAGCCGAGGCGCCCGCGGCGCCGCGCGATGACGACGTTGTCGATGACGGTCAGGCGTCCGAAGAGCTGGCTCGTCTGGTACGTGCGGGCGATCCCGGCGCGGGCCACCGCGTGGGACGGCGATCCGGTGATCGTCTCCGGGCCGAGCGTCACCGACCCCTGATCGGGCCGGTAGAGCCCGCAGATCAGATTGAGGACGGTCGTCTTGCCCGCGCCGTTGGGGCCGATGAGGCTCGTCACCCGGCCGCCCCGGGCCGTGAAGGTCACGCCGTCGACGGCGCGCAGGCCGCCGAACGAGATGCCGAGGCCTTCGATCCGAAGCGGCGCGCCGGACGCCCGCTCGGCGAGGAAGACGGCCACGTCGAGGTCGCGCTGCGGGGCGGGCCCGGGCGGCCGCCGGCCGCGCAGGCGGGCGAGGCCTCCCACGATGCCGTCGGGGGCCAGCCACAGGACCACCAGCAGCAGACCCCCGAAGAAGAGCAGCCGATATTCGGCCAGACCCGCCAGCACCTCGGGAAGCAGGACGGCCACCAGGGAACCCAGGAGCGGACCGGCCACCGTCCCGGCCCCCCCGACGATCACCACGAGGAGGAACAGGATCGACTGGAGCAGCGAGAAGCTCGACGGGCTGACGAAGGCGGTCAACGGCGCGAAGAAGGCGCCGGCCACGCCGGTGACGACCGCCGACAGGACGAACGCGGTGGTGCGGACGCGCACGGAATCGAGGCCGATCGAGCCGGCCGCGATCTCCGAGTCGCGCACCGCTCGCATGGCCAGGCCCCAGGGGCTCCCCGCCAGGCGCTGGAACAGCAGCATGGCGACGGCGGTGAGGCCGACCACCAGCATCGCCAGCGCGCGTTCGTCGAAGCTCCACCCCAGGATCGCCGGCGGCGGGATGTTGAGCAGCCCGTTGGCGCCGCCGGTGAGACCGCGCCACTCGGTGGAGCCGTGCTCCACGATGAACGCGAAGGCGATGGTCACCATCGCGAGGTACGGCCCGCTCACGCGGAGCGCGGGCAGCGCCAGCAGCGTGCCCACCACGGTGGTGATGAGCGCGGCCGCCGCCAGCGCCACCCAGAAGCCGACGCCGTAGGTCGTGGTGAGGATGGCGACGGTATAGGCCCCGATGGCATAGAAGCCCACGTGACCGAGCGAGACCTGGCCGGTCAGCCCCAGCAGGATGTTCAGCCCGAGGCCGGCCATCGTGGTCAGCCCGAGCGTCGTCAGGATGAAGAGCTGATAGCTGTTCCCGAGCAGGGCCGCGGTCAGGGCCAGGGCGATGAGCCCGGCGGCGGCGGCGCGGGCGGCCATCACACCCGCTTCAGGGCGGCGCGCCCGAAGAGCCCGGTGGGCATCGCGGCCAGCGCCACGATCACGAGCGCGAAGGTCACGATCTGCGTGTAGGGCGAGCCCATCGAGGCGGTGACGAGCGCTTCCACCAGGCCGTACACGAAGCCGGCGACCACGACACCCCACGGGCTCGTGATGCCGCCCAGGATGGCGACGGCGAACGCCTTGATGCCGAACAGCGTCCCCATGTCGGCGGACACATTGAACAGGGGCGCGATGAGGATCCCGGCGACCCCGGCCAGGACGGTGGACACCGCGAAGCTGGCCGTGATCGCGGCTCCGACGTCGATGCCCATGAGCCGGGCCGCGTCCGGGTTCTGCACGACGGCCAGCATCGCCTTGCCGCGCCGGGTGCGCTGGGACACCAGGTGGAGCGCGACGGCCAGCGCCAGGCCGACCACGGGGATGAGGATCTGGAGCGGGTAGACCCCGAGCCCGCCGACGTTGATCGTCTGGCGGGCCAGGGGCGACGGCAGGCTCCGCGGCTCCTTGCCGTACCAGAACAGCGCCGCGTTCTCCAGGATGATGCCGATCGCCACCGTCGACATGAGCCAGGCGTTCGACCCGCCCCGGACGAACGGGCGGACCGCGAGCCGCTCGACGGCGATCCCCCAGGCCGCGCACAGCGCCAGCGCCGCCGCGATGGCCAGGGGGACGCCCCACTTGAGCGTGACGGCGAAGGTGTAACAGAGCACCGCCCCGAGCATCATCGAGCTTCCCTGCGCGAAGTTGACGGTGCTCGACACGGCGTAGGTCACGTAGAAGCCCAGGGCCAGGAGCCCGTACATGCTGCCCAGCCCGAGCCCCGAGACGAACGCCGAGAAGAGGAGCAGACGCTACCCCGCCCGGCGCCTTCCCGGCCCCGGCTGCTCCCTACTTGACCGGGACAATCTGGTCGCCTTCGTACCGGACCATGATGTAGTCGTTCTCGCTCAGCGCGTCGTGGTTGCCCGGTGAGAACGGCTTGACGTAGTTCTTGATCAGGCCGCGATGGGGCCCGATCTCGTAGAGCGCCTGGCGAATCTTGTCGCCGTCGGTGCTGCCCCCCTTGTTGATGGCGAGGGCCAGGAGCTGCATCGCGTCGTAGGCGTTGGCCACGCCCACCGGGGGGATGACGTCACCCGGGCCCTTGATGTCGGGGTACTTCGCCTTGAGGGCCGCCAGCACCTTCTGGCCGACCTCGCTCTGCGGTCCGAAGAAGCTGTAGGTCTGGACGAAGTGCACCTTGCCGGCCGAGGCCCCCGCCAGCTCCGAGAACCGTCCGCCCGAGATGCCCCAGTGCGAGACCACCGGCACCGACCAGCCCAGCCGATCGAGCGCCTTCATGACCTGCGCCCCTGGAGCGGCGCTCCCGATGAAGACGATGGTGTCGGCGTTGGCCGCTCGCAGGCGCGAGAGCTGCGGCACCATGTCGACGTCGGTCTGCTCGAACTTCTCGACGCCCGCCCGGGTGATCTTGGCCTCGTTGATGGCGGCGGTCAGTCCCTTCTCGTTCGACTCGCCCCACGGATTGTTGATCAGCATCAGCCCCGGGCTCTTGGTGCCGAAGGTCTTGATGGCGTACTGGACGAGCGCCTTGTCGACCAGCTCGTCGACGGCCGAGACCCGGAAGACGAAGTTGGGGCTCGCGCCGTTGCGCGTGATCGCGGTGCCGGCGGCCCACACCCCCATGAACGGAATCTTCTCCTTGTTGGCGATGGGCACGATGGCGAGAGAGACCGGCGTCTCGATGCCGCCGAAGAGAGCCACCACCTTCTCCTGGTGGACCATCTCCCGCGCGGCGATCTGGCCCTTGGCCGGGTTCGCCTCGTCGTCCCGCCGGATGAGCTCGATCGGCCGGCCACCGAGCACGCCGCCTCTGGCATTGATCTCGTCGATGGCGATGGCCAGGCCGCGACTGATCCCCTCACCCGACTTCGCCGATTGCCCCGACAAGGTCGCGACCAGCGCGACCTTCACGGGGTCGGCGGCCAGCGCCCCCGACCCCGCCCCGCCGCCCGCGACGACCGCCAGGACCGCCGCCCCGATGCCCCACGCCCAGCTATCCGTTCCTGTCCTCTCGCGCATTGACCGCCTCCTTCGTCAGCTTTGCCCGATCCGCGGGCGCGGAACGGTCCCCGCCCGATTGCTCGCGTCGCTCCCGAGGCAGCGTACTCCGGCCGGGTCCGCCCCGCAACCGTGCGAACCGCCGGCGCCTCATCCGTTCTCGTGGCCCGCCTGGGCGGGCGGGCGCGCCCGAAGGCCCCCGCACCACCCGGCCGCAGCGGCTCGCCTGCTCCAGCACGGCCTCGGCCGTGAGCGCGCGCCCGGCCGTCTCGGGACAGCCGCCGATGGCCAGGGCGCGGGCGGCCCAGGTGTTGGAGTTTTCCAACACGCGATAGTGCAACCGGGCCCGGTAGAACCAGCCCTGACCGTAGAGCGCCGGCGCCACCCGCACGAGACCGCCGCCGGCCTCCCGCGCGTACACCTCGCGGATGAAGCGGGCCAGGGCGTCGAGCCCACCCGACGCGAGCCGCACCTCGACCACCGGCGATGCCGCGAAGTAGTCGGCGGGCGGCGAGTCGAAGCCGGCCACGTGGAGTACGCTCGAGCGGGAGAAGAACGCGGCTCGGATGGCCATCCCGCTCGTGCCTCGAGGCGCGGGATAGAATTCGCCGTCGCCCCAGCCGACCTCCAGGAACCGCACGCGCCCGACGTCGGCCGCCTCGGGCCAGGCCTCGGCGGACACGTCCTCGCGGCGCAGCGCGAGGCCCACGTGCCAGCCGTGGCCCACGACCCAGACCATCTTGAGCGGCTCATCGGGCCGGAGCGGCCCGGGGCCGGCGGGGCTGGCGCAGCTGCCGGCCAGGAAGCCGGCCACGAGGCAGAAGGCCGCCGACCATCGGCCGACGGGCTTGACGCCCCACCGCCACGGGTGTTCTAGTGCGTCTACGTTCGAGGCCATGCTGATCCGGTGCGGGGCTGGCTCCTGCCGGGTCTTCCCCCAGAGTAGCCCACATGGCCGGGGCGCTGAACCGACCCGGCGCGAGCAGGCCGCTGTGCGCGCAAGGCCGCCGTTTCGAGAGGAGAATCCATGGAGACCGGGACCAGGCATGAGGATCTGACGCGGCGGCAGTTCGTGCGGAGCGCGGTGGCCGGCGGCGCCGTGGCGGCGGCCCGGTCGCCGCGGAGGGCCGGGGCCCAGACCAGGTCCAAGGTCGTGCTCAAGGCCATCTCGACCTGGGAGAAGCCGCTGGTGTGGAACAAGCCGCTCCTGGAACTGATGGCGAGGGTCGAGAAGAAGTCGAGCGGCGACCTGCTCATCGAGTGGAGGGGCGGGCCGGAGGCGGTGCCGGCGTTCCAGAGCGCGGAGCCGGTGTCCAAGGGGGTCTTCGACCTGGTCCAGACCTCGGGGACCTTCTACGCCTCGGCGGTTCCCGAGGCGAACGCCATGTACCCCGAGAAGGCCTCGCTGAGGTCGCTTCATGCCGCGGGAGCCGTGAAGCTCCTCGACGAGATCCACCGGGAGAAGCTCGGGGTCGTCTTCCTCGGTATCCCCTCGAGCGGGATCGGCTTCACCATCCTGACCAAGGCGCCGGCCCGGAATCTGGAGTTCTTCAAGGGAAAGAAGATCCGAACGGTCCCGCTCTACACGCCGCTGCTCAAGACGCTCGGCGTCGCCACGGTGACCATCGCCCCGGCGGAGGCCAGAGATCGGGATCGAGGAACGGAAGTTCCACGAAGTCGCGAAGTACATGCTGTTTCCCACCTACTACGACGTCCGCTCCTCCCTGCTCATGAACCGGGCGGCCTTCGAGAAGCTCCCGGCGGATCTGCAGAACCTCCTCGTCGAGACGGTGCGGGAGGTCGAGGAGTGGGGGGCGAAGGTCTTTCGCGAGGAGGCCGAACGGGAGCGGGACCGGCTCCGGAAGCAGGGAGTGGAGCCGGTCACCCTGCCGGACGCGGAGGCCAGGCAATTCTTGAAAATCGCGCCCGAGACGCTCTGGGAGCAGATCGTCAAGGACTCGCCCCGGCACGGCCCCCGGCTCCGGGAGGTCTTCACCCGAGCCGCCCAGCTGGGCTGACCCGGTGAGGCGACTGGCGGCGGCCTACGAGAGGCTGATCGCCGCCCTGGCCTTCGGGGGGGCGCTCCTGATGGGCGGGATGGCGCTCTGGATCACTTACGAGGTCCTCATGCGCTACCTCCTGGAGCGCCCGACCTTCTGGGCGGCGTGGTCTTCATGGGACGCCCCCACTACCTCCACTACGTGGCCAGCAAGGGCGCGGTCATGAGCATGACCCGGGCCATGGCCCGCGAGCTGGGCGATTTCGGCATCACCGTCAATTGCATCACCCCGGGCGCCACCTATACCGAGGTCCCGCGCGAGACCGTC
>DASYQW010000121.1 GCA_036005065.1 Candidatus Methylomirabilota bacterium
GATGGAGAAGTGCACGATGTGCATCCAGCGGATCATCGCGGGCAAGGACCAGGCGAAGGACCAGGGGCGCCGGCCGCGGGACGGCGAGATCCTGACCGCCTGCCAGCAGACCTGCCCGACCCGGGCCATCACCTTCGGGGATCTGAAGGACGGAGAGAGTCGGGTGTCGAAGCTCTCGGCGTCGCCGCGCGGATACCACGTGCTCGGTGAGCTGGGAACCCGGCCGGCCCTCACCTATCTCAAGAAGCTCGTGAAAGAACCCCGGGCATGAGCGCGGGCGCCTCCGGGACCGCCGAGTCCCGCTCCCTGTCGGGCGGCGGCGACTCGACGACCGCGCCGACCTACGCGGACGTCAACCGCGACATCATCCGCACGCTCGAGTTCCCGTCCAACCTCTACTTCGGCTGGATGTCGTTCGTCGCCCTCACGCTGGCGGGGGGGATCTTCGCCTGGATCCTCCAGATCTACTACGGCATCGGGATGGCGGGGAAGCGCAATCCCCAGATGTGGGCGATGTACATCACGACGTTCGTGTTCTGGATCGGCATCGGCCACGCCGGCACCCTCATCTCGGCGATTCTCTACCTCTTCCGGGCGCGCTGGCGGACGTCGATCTACCGGGGCTCGGAGGCGATGACCGTCTTCGCGGTCCTGACCGCCGGGCTCTTCCCCGTGATCCACCTCGGCCGCATGTGGCTGCCGTACTGGCTCATCCCGTACCCGAACGAGCGCTACCTGTGGCCGAACTTCCGCTCGCCGCTGCTCTGGGACGTCTTCGCCATCTCCACCTACCTGACGATCAGCGTCGTGTTCTTCTACGTCGGCCTCGTTCCCGACATCGCGGCCCTTCGCGACGCCGCCCGGGGTCTGAAGCACCGGATCTACGCGGCGCTGGCCCTCGGCTGGCGCGGCACCGACCGACAGTGGCGCCACTACCGCCGCGCGTACGGCCTCTTCGCGGCGCTGGCCACCCCGCTGGTCGTCTCGGTCCACAGCGTCGTGTCCTGGGACTTCGCCATGGCGCTGGTGCCCGGCTGGCACTCGACCCTCTTCGCCCCCTTCTTCGTCGACGGGGCCATCTTTTCCGGCTTCGCCATGGTGCTGGTGCTCCTCATCCCCATGCGCTATTACTTCAACCTCTACCCCTACATCACCGCCAAGCACCTCGACAACATGGCGAAGCTGATCCTGGTGACCAGCCTCGTCCTCACGTACTTCTACGTCTGCGAGGGATTCGTCGCCTGGTACAGCGGGGAGCCCATCGAGCGCGCGTCGTACCTCTTCAAGTGGGTCGGCGTGTACGCGCCGTGGTGGTGGCTCCAGATCTTCTGCAACAGCGTGTCTCCGCTGGTCTTCTTCTGGCGCCGGGCGCGGGTGCACGTTCCGACGCTCTACGTCGTCTCGGTGCTGGTCCTGATCGGGATGTGGTTCGAGCGGTTCAACATCATCGTCCCGGGGCTGGCCCGGGGCTTCTACCCCTACACGTTCGGCTCGTACGTGCCGACCCCGGTCGACTCGATGATCATCATCGGGAGCTTCGCCTGGTTCTTCATCCTGTTCCTCGCATTCATCAAGGTGCTGCCCTCGGTGTCGATCGTCGAGGTCAAGGAGACCATCCCGCACCCGGTGCGGGATGCGCACGCCCGACACTGATGGGCCGGCCCGGGCCGATCCCCGTCGCATCCCGTCGTCCTCGGTCGTCGGCGGGCCTCAACGTATGCGGCATACGCCTCGGCCCGCCTGCTCCCTGCGTCCTAGGGCTGCTCGGGTCTCGGCCCGGTACCATCGCCGGACCTGGTCACGCTGCCGCTCCGACGGTAGCCCAGTGACCCAGACGCCCGCGCCCGGCGTAGTCGGAGTCTTCGCTCACGTGGACACGACGGTCCACGCCATCCGCGACCTCAAGGCCCGGGGCTTCGGGCGGATCGCGGCCTACACGCCGGTTCCGCTGGAAGAAGTCGAAGAGGCCCTCACCGGCCACGGGCTTCCGCGGAGCCCGGTCCGCCTCTTCACGCTGGTCGGGGGCCTCACGGGGACCCTGAGCGGGTTCGCGCTGACGATCTGGACCGTGCTCAAGTGGAACCTCATCACCGGCGGAAAGCCGGTGGTGTCGATCCCGCCGTTCGTCATCATCGCCTTCGAGCTGACCATCCTCCTGGGCGGTCTGTGCACGCTGCTCGGGCTCCTGGTGACCGCGCCGCTGCCCCGCTTCCGGGGCTCGCCGCGCTACGATCCCCGGTTCACGGCCGACCGGTTCGGCGTGGAGGTCGCGTGCGCCCCGGACCAGGTGCGGACCGTGGAGGAGATCCTCAAGCAGGCGGGCGCCGAAGAGGTGCGCCTGTGAAGTGGATCTTCCTCCTCTGCCTGCTGGTGGTCCTCGGACTGGGCGGCGCGATGGGTCTCCTGGTGGGCTACCGGTGGCTGACGAGCATGCAGTCGGAGGTCAAGTTCGTGCCCGGGGACGTCTCGATCATCCAGCCGCCGGGGACGGTGCCGCGGACGGGGGGTGAGCTCGTCCAGAGCCCGGCCGCCGCCGGCGGGCCCCATGCGATGCACGCCGCCTACGAGACGCGGCGGAACCCCATTCCCCGCTCGCGCGAGTCGGCGATGCGCGGCGAGGCCCTGTTCAAGATCTACTGCACGCCCTGCCACGGCCCCGGCGGGAAGGGGGACGGTCCGGTGACGCCGCGGTTCATCCCTCCGCCCGATCTCACCGGTGCCGTGATCCAGGGGCGCAGCGACGGCCACATCGCGGGGTACGTCGGCTACGGCGGCCCCATCATGCCGGCCTACGGGGAGGCGCTGTCGGTCACCGAGCGCTGGGACCTCGTGAACTACATCCGGTCGCTGGCCCAGAAGTAGGGTCGAGGGCCATGGCGGAACCCGCCCCACGCTTGTCCACCGCCGAGCCCCCGCGCGGCCCGGTTCCGGTTCTGGCCGTGCTGATCGGGCTGGGGGCGGTCGCCTTCGTGCTGGGGCTGATCTTCGGCGGGCGTCGCGTCTGGGCGACCTTCCTGGTGAACGTCCTCTTCTGGTCGGGGCTGTCGGTGGCCGGCCCCGCCATCGCCGGCATCTTCGAGCTGACCGAGGCTCGCTGGGCGGCACGGCTGCGCCGGATCGCGACCACGACCGTCGCCTTCATGCCGGCCTCGTTCCTTCTGTTCCTGGTCGTCATGGCGGCCGCCGACCCCATCTATCCCTGGGTGGCGCAGCCGGTCGCCACGAAGGCGATCTGGCTCAACCTGCCGTTCTTCGTCCTGCGCACGGTCATCGGGCTCCTGGCCCTCTACTGGGCGAGCATCCGCTTCGCCCAGGCCGTCCACGCCTCCCCGGCCGGAGCGTCCGAGGAGCCCGGGCGGGCCCATCGCGCGCGGCTGGCGGTGGTCATGCTCTTCCTCTACGTGATCGTGGTCTCGCTCCTCGGGTTCGACCTCGTCATGACCCTCGACATCCACTGGTTCAGCGGGCTGCTCGGCGGCTACTTCCTGGTGGGCACGCTGTACTCGGGGTTCGCCTTTCTCGTGGTGCTGGTCGGGGTCCGGAGCCTGGGCCGGCCCACCTGGGTGATGCCGCCCACGGAAGTGCAGGACCTCGCCAAGCTCGTCTTCGCCACCTCGATCCTGTGGATGTACTTCTTCTGGTCCCAGTACCTGGTGATCTGGTACGGCAATGTGCCCGTCGAGACGCGCTTCGTGCTGGCGCGCTTCTTCGAGGACCCCTGGCGCGTGCTGGCCTGGACCGCCTTCATCATCGGCTGGCTCGTGCCCTTCGCGTACCTCCTCGGCCGGCTGACCGGGCGCCCGCCCCAGAGCCACCGCGTCCTGGTCGGGGTCGCCTGTCTCTCGCTCCTCGCCATGTTCCTCGAGCGCACCGTCCTCGTCTACCCGTCGGTGGTCGGCCGAACCGGCTTCCCCTACGGCCTCGTCGATCTCCTGGTCACGGTCGGGTTCGGGGCCCTCTTCATCCTCTCGTTCCTCGTCTTCGTGCCGCGGTTCGGCCTGGTCTCTCGCGTCGAAGGCTGACGCCGCCGGCCGCGCCCTCGGGCCTCCCGGGCTGGTTGCTCCCGCCACGGTGGGAACGGTAGACTGAGCATCCGAACCATGCTGTCCGTCGAAGAAGCCCTGGCGCGCGTGCTCGCGGTGATCCCCGTGCTGGGCGCCGAAACCGTGGAGCTCACGGCGGCGCTCGGGCGTGTCCTCGCCGAGCCCATCACCGCCGGGCGCGACCTCCCGCCGTGGGACAATTCCTCCATGGATGGATACGCGCTCCGGGCCGACGACACGTCCGGCGCGACCCCCGAGCGGCCGGTACGACTCCGGCTCCTCGGCGCCGTGCCGGCCGGGGCGGTGGCCGGGCAGGCCGTCGGCCCCGGCGAGGCCTATCGCATCCTGACCGGTGCCCCGATGCCGGCGGGCGCCGATTCGGTGATCCCGCAGGAGGAGGTGGGGCTCGAGGGAGCCACGGTGGTCATCGGGCGCCCCGTGAAGCCCGGCGACTTCGTCCGCCCCCGGGGTGAGGACATCCGGTCCGGGGAGGCGGTCCTCGTTCGCGGGGAGGTCCTCGGGCCCGCCGCGCTCGGCGTCCTCGCCGCGCTCGGGCGGCCGCTGGTCCGGGTGTATCAACAGCCCCGGGTCGCGATCCTCTCCACGGGGGACGAGCTCGTCGATCTCGACGCCGTTCCCGGGCCCGCTCAGATCCGGAACTCCAACACCTACACGCTGGCTGCCCAGGTCCGGGAGGCCGGCGGCGTTCCCCTGAACCTCGGCATCGCACGCGACACGCGGGAGGACCTGGAGGAGCGCTTCCGGTGGGGGGTGGCGGCGGACGTCCTGGTCTCCACGGCCGGGGTGTCCGTGGGGGACCGCGATTTCGTCCGCGAGGTCCTGGAGAAGCTCGGGGCGGAGCTCAGCTTCTGGAAGGTCTCGATGCGACCGGGCAAGCCGCTGACGTTCGGCCGGCTCGGCGGGCGCCCGGTCTTCGGGCTCCCCGGCAACCCGGTCTCCTCGATGGTGACCTTCGAGCTGTTCGTCCGGCCCGCCCTCCGGCGCATGGCGGGCGACACTCGGCTCTTCCGACCGCGCGTGCGGGCGCGCCTCGTCGAGACCCTCGACAATCCGGGACCGCGCCGGGGCTACCTTCGGGTGCGGCTCGCGGAGGAGGGCGGTGAGCTGACCGCGCGGCCGACGGGCGGGCAGGGGTCGGGGATCCTCCGCTCGATGCTCCTGGCCGACGGATTGGCGGTCATCCCCCCGGACACCCGGGTCGAGCCCGGCAGCGCGATCGAGGTGATCCTGCTTCGCAGGGAATCCATCGGAAGTTACGGGAAGACATGAGAAAGATCGTGTCGTACGATCCGGGATCGCACGCGGGGTTCTCCCGCCGGGAGACCTTGGGCCTCGTCTTGATGGGGGCCCTCGCCGCGACTCGGCCGCCCGGCGCGCTCGCTCAGAGCCCGGGCCGTCCGGCGGCCGTCGAGACGGCGCACCGCCCGCAGATCGACGTCCCGATCCTGGCCGACGACCCGGTGGCGGTTCCTCTGACCGTGTCGGTCGACCATCCGATGGAGGCGGACCACTACATCAAGGCCCTCGAGGTCGTGCTGCGGACGGATCCCGTTCCCAGGAAGGGGGTCTTCCATTTCACCCCCCGGAGCGGCCGGGCCTCGGTGGCCTACCAGATGCGCTCCGGGCAGGGAGGTGAGCTGACGGTCGTCGCGGAGTGCACGCGTCACGGCCGGTTCGAAGCCAGGCACCTGGTGCGGGTGGCGCCCGGGGGCTGCGCCCTTCCGCCGGGGAGCGTCACCCGCGAGCAAGGCGGTAGCCCGTCCGTGCGGACCCAGGCGCGGGTCCGTCCCGGCGAGGTGGTGGCCGTCTGGGCCTCGCTCAAGCACACCTCGCACACCGGGCTCGCCGAGAAGAACGGGACGTTCGTCCAGGAGCGGCCGGCGTTCTTCGTGGAGCGGATGACGGCGTTTCTCGGCGAGGAGCGGGTGAGCGAGTTCGCGCTGACTCCGGCCATGAGCCCCGACCCCAAGCTCCGGTTCTTCGTGAAGGCTCGTCCGGGCACGATGCTGCGCGTCGTCTTCGTCGACAACCGAGGGGGCCAGTGGGCCGCTCATCAGCAGTTCCCGTAACGCGCCGGGCGCGCGGGGAGGAGAGACCATGGGGCTGAATCGGCGTGAGTTCTTGCGGACGGCGGGGATCGGTGGGGGGGCGGTGGCGGCTCTCGGAGGGGTGGGGCTGGGGCGGCCGACTCGGGGCCTGGCCCAGGTCCTCCCGAAGTCGGGCGGCAAACGGCTCGTGGTCATCGGGGCCGGCTTCGGCGGCAACTTCGCCGCCCTCACGGTCAAGAGGCTCGTCCCCGACGCCGAGGTCGTCATCCTCGAGCGCTCCTCCTTCTTCATCTCCTGTCCCGCCACCCTCGAGTACCTCTTCGGGTTCAACTCGCTCGACACCATCACGTTCGGCTACTCTCCCCTCATCGCCAAGGGCATCCGCGTGATCCGGACGGAAGTCGTCGGGCTCGATCCGGACAAGAAGCAGGTGCTGGCGGCGCCCGGCGCCATCGACTACGATCAGCTGCTCATCGCGACCGGGATCCGCCTCGCCTACGAGGACGTCCCCGGGCTCGGGGAGGCGTACGCCCTGAATGCCAGCATCTACGACAAGGGCACGCCGATGATCGACGCCCGCCGGAAGATCGAGGCGTTCCAGGGCGGGACGGTCGTCCTCAACGCGCCGGCGGTGCCCTACAAGTGCCCCCCGGGGCCGTACGAGTACGCGCTCTTGTGGGCGGAGCACATCAAGAAGAAGGGCCTCAAGGCGAAGGTGGTGCTCCTCGACGCCAAGCCGACGCCCATCCCGCCGCCCAACGCCCAGGCGTTCCTGGACGCCATGGGGGCGCGGAAGGACGTTCTCGAATATCGCCCGCAAACCAAGATCACGGGGGTCGACGCGGAGAAGAAAGTGGTGAAGACGGATGCCGGAGACGTCGGCTTCGACGTGCTGAGCATCATCCCGCCGAACAAGGCCGCCGAGTTCATCGGCAAGGCGGGGCTCGGCGCGGTGTTCGCCGAGGTGGACCTGGTGACCTTCCGCTCGACCAAGAACCCGGCCGTGTACGCCGTAGGGGACGCGGCCCAGACGCCGTACGCGAAGAGCGCATACACGGCGTCCATCAGCGGGAAGATCGTAGGAACGTACATCGCCAAGGCGATGGGGGCATCGGTCCCCGACCCGGCGCCGCCTCACAATATCTGCTACCCGTACACGGAGAGCGACAAGGCGTTCCTGACCCGGGCCGACTGGAGCTACGAGACGAAGGAGGGGAAACTCCAGGTGAACACCAAGATCACCGTGGACAACTCGCCGAAGCCGTCATTCGCCCAGCTCCGGAAGGCGTGGGAGCAGGGGCTGTGGCGCGAAATGTTCGGCTCCTAGGGCAGGGCCGATGAGCGTCGCCTGGCGTCGTCCTCGGTCGTCGGCGGGCCTCAACGTATGCGGCATACGCCTCGGCCCGCCTCCTCCCTGCGTCCTAGCCGGGCTCGCTCCTCGACCCTGCCCGGCCGGGTCGATCCCTGTCGTGTCTGGGGTCCTGGGGGCCGTGGGCCCGACCGGGCAACCTAAGTGTGTCGGAGTAACCCGACGCCGACCACCGTGCGCGTGGTGCATCGAGGGGCGCTCCGAGCGGCGGCTGTGCCGCCGCAACCGACGGGGGGGCATCGGGGGGGTCTTCCGAGACCCCCCCGAAAAGACGTAGATGATGAGGAGGCGGGCGTTCCTCGGGTGCGGCGCGCTGGCCGCCATCGCGACGCTGCGGGAGACCGGAATCCTCGCGGCGTCCGGGGCGGCCGAGGCGCAGCTTCGGCCGGGTGCTCGCGCTCAGCTGCTGCGGGACGGGAGCACGCCGCTGGCGGCGTCCGACCTCGTTCCCCACCAGACGTACGTGTTCTTCTACCCCTTCGAGAGCACGCCGTGCTTCCTCCTCGATCTCGGCCGACCCGTCACACCGGTGCGCGTCACCGGGGGCGGCGGGTACGAGGCGCCGGGGGGCGTTGGGAAAAGCAGATCGATCGTCGCCTTCTCGGCGATCTGTCCCCACACCTACACGCATCCGACGCGCGAGCACGCCATGATCCACTACTTCGGTCCGGGCCAGCCGGCTACGGTCGCCCAGCGGGACACCGTGATCACGTGCTGCGTCCACGGGAGCGCGTTCGATCCGCTGCAGGGCGCGGTGCCGATCCAGCCGCCGGCCGAGCTCCCCCTGGCGGCCGTGATCCTGGAATGGGACGAGGCGGCCGACGCGCTCTACGCGGTGGGGGTCGTCGGCCGCCCGGTCTTCGAGGAGTTCTTCCGGAGCTTTCCCCGTAGCGGCCGACGCGAGGTCCAGGGCGTCACGCCCGTCTGGGAGCTGACCCGCTTCGCGCGCGCCGTTCTTCCCTGTTAGGTTCTTCGGGGGGGTCTCGGAAGACCCCCCCGATTCCCCCCCTTCGGTTGCGGCGGCACAGCCGCCGCTCGGAGCGCTGCCCGACGCATCGCCCGCGCGGGGCGAGCTGCCGGGTTACTCCGACACGCCGCTAACTCTTGCGGAGAAACAGCATCCAGAGGGCGGCCCAGCCGCCGGCCAGCATCGCCCCGAACGCCGTCAGGCTGCCGAGGGCGAGGGTGGCCGCGTTGGTCAGCCCCTGGGTGATGTTGCATCCTTCGGCGATGAGCGCTCCGACGCCCATCGTGAGCCCCCCGGCGAAGAGCTGGACGCTCGTGAAGCCCGGCGGCGCCTTCCAGCGGAACTGCCGGGTCTGCCAGGCGGCCAGCGCCGAGCCGAATGGCAGGCCGACGAGCACGAACATGCTCCACGTCACGCGGTTCGGGAAGCCGACGAGCGGATAGGTGAGGAGATGGCCCGTGTTGGCGGCGAAGGTGAGGCCGGTCGGACTGCCTCCGTAGGACGACAGATACCAGCCGAGCGCGATCACCAGGCCCATGACGCTCCCGGTCAGCGGCCATTTCCACTTCCCGTGCTCCGGCTCGGCGGCGCCCCGGGCGAGCCAGAGCGCGGCCAGCACGACCACTCCCGCGATCACCGGCCACGGGCCGACGCCCAGGAGGTGATAGAGCGTCGCCGGCTGGTCCCCGGCCAGAAGCTCGTGCTCCTGGAGGGTCTTCCGGACCGGAGCGAGGACGCCCACATTGGTGGCGGTGGCACCCAGCGCGAAGCCGAACAGAACGATCCAGGCCCCGAGCGCCCCCTCGCCGAGGCGGTACCAGGAGCTCCCGGCGCAACCACCGCTCAGAATCATCCCGATCCCGAAGACAAAGCCACCGACGAGGTTGGCGACCCAGTGAAAGGGCCGGACCGGCAGCTCCGCGATCCCGAGGGCCGGCGCGTAGCTCCCGGCCAGGGCCAGGAGGTGCGTGCCGACGATGGCCACCACCAGCGCCAGGACGTAGGCCCGCGCGATGGAGCCGTCGCCGGTGAGGACGAGGTTCGAGAGCGCCCGGGTCAGGCAGAATCCACCGCGCTGCGCGCAGTAGCCGAACACGAAGCCGGCCAGGAGGGCCGTCGCCGCGAAGACGCCGAACGAAGACTCGTCCACGGCGCCGATCTTAGCCCGAGGGCGGAAGCCCGGCAACCGCCCGGGTCCCGCCGCCCCCTCCGGCTGCCTTGTGACCCGCCGGGAGGCCGGCTATACTCGCCTCATCGTGTTTCTCGCCCTCCTGGTTTCGCTCGGATTCGTCGGAGGGTTTCTCTCGGGGCTTCTCGGTATCGGGGGCGGGGTCGTGATGATCCCGCTCCTCCTGTACGCGCCGCCCCTCCTCGGGTTCCCCGCACTCGACATCCGGAAGGTCGGGGCGATGACGATGGTGCAGGTCTTCGTGGCCTCCGTCCTGGGCTACCTCGCCCATCATGGCCGACGCGCGACCGCACCCGCCGTCGTCCTCTGGATGGGGTCCGGCATGGTCGTCGGGGCCGGCGCCGGCGCCCTCCTGTCCGGCGCGGTGAGCGTGCGGCTGCTGGAGACCGTCTTCGCCTTGCTCGCGCTGATCGCGGCGCCGATCCTCTTCTTTCCGCCGCCGGCCGATGAGCTGGGCGAGGGGGGGGCCAGCGATTTCTCGCGCCCGCTCGCCCTGGCGGGCTCGCTCACCATCGGCCTCCTCTCCGGCCTGGTCGGCGTCGGCGGGGCCTTCCTGGTGATCCCGTTCATGATCTACCTGCTGGGCGTGCCGACCCGGGCGGCTCTGGGCAGCTCGCTGGGTGTCCTGGCGGTGGGAGGTCTCGGGGGGGTCCTGGGAAAGTTCGAGACCGGCCAGATCCCGTTGCTCTGGTCCGCGCTGCTGTGCGCGGGGACCGTCCCCGGGTCCTGGACGGGCGCGAGCGTGAGCCGCCGCATCCCGGCCCGCGGTCTCCGGCTCTCGCTCGCCATCCTGGTCGCGCTGACGGCGGTCCGGATGCTCGTAGGTCTCATGGTGGCGGAGCGACCGCTGCCCGGCACGACGCTGAGGCCGTCGTGACCTCGGGGCCCGCTGGCGACGTCCGCGATCGTCCAGTGCGAGCTCCGGTGATGGCGGAGCCGATCATCACCTTTCGCGGGGTCAACAAGTGGTTCGGGAAGCTCCACGTCCTCAAGGACGTCGACCTCGGAGTCGCGCGGGGGGAGGTCCTCGTCGTCTGCGGACCGAGCGGGTCGGGCAAGAGCACGCTGATCCGTTGCATCAATCGATTGGAGCCGATTCAATCGGGGCAGCTCATCGTGGACGGCCAGGATGTCAATGCCCGGAGCGTCGACCTCCCCCGGCTGCGCGCCGAGATCGGCATGGTGTTCCAGCAGTTCAACCTCTACCCGCACATGACGGCGCTCGGGAACATCACGCTGGCGCCGATCCGGGTGCGCGGGCTTCGGCGCGCCGAGGCCGAGCGGATCGCGATGGACCTTCTCCGCAAGGTGGACATTCCCGACAAGGCGGGGGCCTACCCGGCCCAGCTGTCGGGCGGGCAGCAGCAGCGGGTCGCCATCGCGCGGGCGCTCGCGATGCAGCCGAAGATCATGCTCTTCGACGAACCGACCTCCGCCCTCGATCCCGAGATGATCAACGAGGTCCTCGACGTGATGGTCGCCCTCGCTCGCGAGGGGATGACGATGCTGGTCGTGACCCACGAGATGGGCTTCGCGAAGAAAGTGGCGCACCGGATCGTCTTCATGGATGAGGGGCGGATCCTCGAGGAAGGGCCGCCCGACTCGTTCTTCGCGCGACCCCGGAGCGAGCGCACGCGACTGTTCCTGTCCAAGATCCTCGCCCATTGACTCACGCGTCACCCCGGAAGGAGGGGCATCCATGCGGACCCACGCGCGGAAAGGAAGCGCGGCCGTGCTGGCCCTGTCGATCCTGCTGGCCGGCGTCGTGCCGGCCTGGGCCGAGACGACCCTGGAGAAGGTCGCCCGGACCGGAAGCTTCGTGATCGGGACCCGGACCGGCTCGCCGCCCTTCGGCTTCATCGACAAGAACAACCAGTGGGGCGGCTTCTCGGTGGACCTGGCCAAGCTCGTCCACGCCGGCATCGAGAAGAAGCTCGGGAAGCCTGTGAAGTTCGAGCTCAAGGAGTCCACCCCGACCACCCGCATCCCGCTCCTCACCAGCGGCGCCGTGGACCTCATCGCCGGCACCATGACCATCACCCGGGCCCGCCGCGAGAGCCTCGACTTCAGCGTCGTGTTCTTCGTGACCGGCGCCCAGTTCCTGGTCAAGAAGGGCAGCCCGATCCGTGGCCTGCGCGACATCGGGGGCAAGCGGGTCGGGGCCCAGCAGGGCTCGACCAACGAGAAGGTGATCCGCGAGAAGCACCCGCAAGCGCAACTCGTCGTGTTCCCCGACCAGCCGGCGGCCTTCACCGCGCTGGCCCAGGGCAAGATCGACGCCTACACGAACGACGGGGTCCAGCTGGCCGGACTCAAGGCCAAGGCGCCGAACCCGGCGGAGTGGGACGTGGTGGGCGAGTTCTACACCTACGAGCCCTACGGCATGGCCATGCGGAAGAACGACTCGGACTTCCGGAACCTGGTCGACTTCGCCCTGATGGAGGCGATCGAGGGCGGAGAATACCAGAAGCTGTACGACAAGTGGTTCGGGCCGCGCGGCGAGGTGCCCTATCCGCTTTCCGAGTCGGCCCTGATCTTCCTCCAGATGCAGGTGATCCCCCGCTGAATGGACCATGAGCGTGAGGGCCACGGCCCGCGCACTTTTTCACGGCCGCTGAATCGGTAGGAGGGGGGCGCAGCCCCCTCCCACGGCCCTCCCGGCGACGCCGGGCCGGTCGCTCTTCGGCGACCGGATCGGGCCGGCCTTCCTCCGGGAGGGTCGGGTGACGCTTCTCCTCGCGCTACAGTACCAGTTCGAGTGGAGCGTCCTGTGGACCGCTCCCTACGGCCGGTGGCTGCTCCAGGGGATCGTCACGACGCTGGAGATCTCGGCGCTCGCCTGGCTCTTGGCCGCCGCCCTCGGAGGCCTCTTCGGGGCGTTCCGGACGATGTCGGGGCTCGGGCCTCGCGGACTCGCCGCCGCCTATGTCGAGTTCTTCCGGAACGTGCCGCTGCTGGTCTGGATGTTCTTCTGGTACTTCGGCGTGCCTCAGGTCCTGCCGGCCACGGCTCAGGATTGGCTGAACCGGCACGGCGGGGAATTCGTCGCGGCGGTGGTCGCCCTCGGCGTCTACCACGGGGCCCGGCTGGCCGAGGTCGTGCGGGCCGGCATCCAGTCGGTTCCGCCGACCCAGCTCGAGGCGGCCCTCTCGACCGGGCTCACGGTCGGCCAGGCCTACCGGCGCGTCCTGGTGCCGATCGCCGTCCGCCTCATCGTCCCGCCTCTGACGAACGAGTCGCTCAACCTCCTGAAGAACTCCTCGCTGGCCCTCACCATCAGCGTGACCGAGGTGACCTTCATGACGCGCCAGATCGAGGCCTACACCGCCAAGGGCTTCGAGGCGATCACGGCGGGCACGCTGATCTACCTCGGGCTGTGCCTGGTCGTGGCGGCGGTCATGAGTCGGGTGGAGCGCCGGCTGGCCATCCCGGGCCTCGTCGTCCGCACCGAGGGCGCCGAGCATTGAGCTTCGACTTCGGCGTCATCGCCGGCAACTGGCGCTTCCTGCTGCTCCAGGGGCTCCTCGGAATCGGCGCCTTCGGGGGCGGCACCCTCGCCCTGGCCCTGCCGGCCATCGTCCTGGGCTTCGGGGTCGGGATCCTCGTCGCCCTGGCCCGGTTGTCGCGGTTCCAGGTGCTCTACTACCCGGCGAGCCTGTACGTCCAGGTGATCCGCGGAGTCCCGCTCGTGATGGTCATCTTCTGGTTCTGGTTCTTCATCCCGATCGCGCTCGGGATCGCGCTCTCGCAGTACGGGGTGGCGCTGATCGCCTTCGTCGTGTTCGAGGCCGCCTACCTGGGTGAGATCATCCGGGCGGGGATCCAGTCCGTGCCCCGCGGACAGGTGGAGGCCGGGCGGGCCACCGGACTCGGCTACCGGGCCGTGATGGGCGACATCGTGCTCCCGCAGGCCTTGCGCAACATGCTCCCCTCGCTGGTGACCCAGTTCATCATTCTCGTCAAGGACACGTCGCTGGCCTCGATCGTCGGCTACATGGACCTCACCAAGGCCGCTCAAACCGTCAACCAGCGCGAGATTCGGCCGTTCGAGCTCTACCTCTTCATCGCGCTCGTCTACTGGATCCTGACCTTCGGGATGTCGCGCCTGAGCCGTGCGCTGGAGCGCCGGCTGCGCCCCGACCAGCCCGTGCGAGCCCTGGCCACGGACCGGATCGCCGGTCCGGCGCGCCCCCCGGGCGGCCGCGAAACTTGACACGGCTTCGAGCGCGGTGCTACGGTGCCGGCCAGGAGAAGGATGGGGCGCATGCGAACGTCTGACAGCACGCGATGGCGACGCGGCGTCGTCCCGACGGGGCTGGCGCTTCTGGCGCTCACCGGGTGCGCGGGCTCGGACGCCCTCCGGCGGATCGGCGAAGAGTCCCGGATGACCCAGCTGCAGGTCGCGGAGCTGACCCGCGCGACGGTGGAGCTGCGCAAGGACGTGTCCGACCTCCGGGTCGAGATCCAGGCGGCGCGCCAGGAATTCCAGGCCGCGCTCCGGGATCAGGACGGGCGCCAGGCCGAGGCGGTGGAGAGCGTCCGCAAGCGCGTGGTCGCTGCCGAGGCGCGCCTCGAGACCGTCGCCGGAGCGGTGCGCGGGGTCGAGATGACGGTCGGCGGCATCGCCGACCAGGTGGCGCGCCTGGAGGCTGTGCCGGCCAACGCCGCCGGGGGACGACGGGACGGCAAGAGCCAGAAGGCGGCCACCCGGACCGCCCTCGCCACGCTGGCGGCCGAGGAGCTGTACAACCGCGGCCTGGAAAGCTTCAAGGGCGGGGAGCTCGGCCAGGCGATCCTGGACTTCGAGGACTTCGTCGGCAAGCACCCGTCGCACCCGCTGGCCGGGACGGCTCAGTTCTGGATCGGCGAGGCCTACTACACGGCCCGTGACTATCAGCACGCGACCGTCGAATACAAGAAGGCCGTCGACATGGCGCCGAAAGGGGAGAAGGCCCCCGAGGCGCTCTTCAAGCTGGGGCTCGCCCACCGATTCCTGAAGCGCAACGACCGCGCCCGCGAGGTCTGGGCGCAGCTCCTCCGCGACTTCCCGCAAAGCGAGGCCGCCCAGAAGGCGCGGCTCGCCGCGCGTGAGGTCTCGCGGGGCGCCAGGGCCGGCCCGCCCGCCGACAGGTAATCCCCCACCCCTTCGTCGCGCGCTGGCGCCCTCGCCGTGGTCGCGCGGCGCGCACGGTCGCCGGTCATCCGGTCAGCCCCCGACCCCATGCCGAGCCGCCACCCCATCGGGGATCGCCGGCGCTCCTTGACCGGGGTTTCCGCGGGCGTGTACGATGGCGGCTACTTTTCGCCCGCCCCGGGCGCGACGGATCTCGAGCCGGAGTGGCTTGCCACGTGGTGTATGGTGGAGTGAGATGGATACGACGGACGCACGGTGGGCATGGGTGGCGCTGGCGCTGGTTCCGAGCATGGGGTGGAACGCTCGCCGCTACCACGATGTGCTCGCCGTCGGCGCGCCGGCGGAGCTGTTCCGAGCATCGCGCCGGGCGCTGGCTGAAAAGGTGGGAGACGATCTGGCGACCAGCATCAAGGGCTTCGACGCTCCCGGCGCCATCGCGGGCCAGCGGGCGGCGGCCGAACGAGCCGAGGCCCGCCTCGTCATCCTCGAGGACGCCGACTATCCGCCCGCGCTCAAGACCGCTCCGCTCCCGCCGCCGTTCCTCATCGTCCGCGGCACCCTGGCCCGGGAGGACGCCCTGTCGGTGGCGGTGGTCGGCTCGCGCCGTCCAACGGGCTACGGCCTCAGGACGGCCGAGCGGCTGGCCGGCGACCTGGCCGGGCGGGGCGTCACGGTCGTCAGCGGGTTCGCACGTGGCGTCGACACGGCCGCTCACCGCGGCGCCCTCGACGCCGGCGGCCGCACGCTGGCGGTGCTGGGGAGCGGGGTAGACGTGGTCTACCCGTCCGAGAACCGACCGCTCGTGCGCGCCATCGCGGCGGCCGGCGCGGTCATCTCTCAGTTTCCGATGGGGACGGCGCCCCTGCCTCAGCACTTCCCCATCCGGAACCGGGTGATCGCCGGCCTCGCCCTCGGCACCGTCGTCGTCGAGGCGGCCGAGCGGAGCGGGGCGCTCATCACCGCGCGACACGCGGGCGAGCTCGGGCGCGAGGTGTACGCGGTGCCCGGCAACGTCTCCTCGGCGACCAGCGAGGGCGCGAACCGCCTGATCCAGGATGGGGCCAAGCTCGTCCGCGACTGGGAGGACGTGGTAGCCGAGTGGCCGGCGGTCTGGCGGGCGGCTCTGCGCCCGACCTCGCCCGCGGCGGCGACGCGGGTCGCGGCGGCGGGCGGCACGACCGGCGCCGAAGGCCGCCTGCTTCCCTTGCTGGGGGAGGAGCCGGTGGCCATCGACGACGTCATCGACAAGAGCGGGCTCCCCGCCGGGGACGTGGCCGCCTCGCTCATGACCCTGGAGCTCCGGGGGCTGGTCCGGCAGCTGCCCGGCCAGCGCTACGTGAGACGCTAGTGACGTGCCAGTAACGGTCCCATCTCTGCGTCCTCGGCCCTCGCGCCGGCTCGGGCCTGCGTCCTTGATCTGCTCGGTTCCTGGCCCGGCACTGGGATGAAAAGCTAGACGGCCATGGCCGCACGCCGCTCGCTCGTCGTGGTCGAGTCGCCCACCAAGGTGAAGACCATCCAGAAGTATCTGGACAAGGGCTTCATCGTGAAGGCGTCCCTGGGCCACGTCAAGGATCTCCCCTCCAACAAGCTCGGCGTCGACATCGAGAAGAACTTCAAGCCGCAGTACGTGCCGCTCCGAGCCAAGGCCCGGACGCTCCAGGAGCTGAAGAAGGCGGCCGAGAAGGCTCAGGCGCTCTACGTCGCCACCGACCCCGACCGCGAAGGCGAGGCCATCGGCTGGCACATCGCTCAGGAGATGCGCATTCCGAGCGACCGGGTCTACCGCGTCCTCTTCAACGAGATCACCGAGAAGGCGGTCAAGGCCGCCTTCAGGCAGCCCGGCCGCATCGACCTGAAGAAAGTCGACGCCCAGCAGGCCCGGCGGGTTCTGGATCGGCTCGTCGGCTACAAGATCAGCCCGCTCCTCTGGGAGCGCGTGCGGCGAGGCCTGTCGGCGGGACGCGTGCAGTCGGTGGCCGTCCGTCTCCTCTGCGAGCGGGAGCGCGAGATCCGTGCCTTCGTCCCGCGGGAGTACTGGAGCCTCCACGCGCACCTGGCGGCGGCGGCGCCGCCCCCGTTCGAGGCCACGCTCCGCGAGAAGGCCGGGGAGAAGGTGGAGCTCGGGACGGAGGCCGACACCCAGGCCGCCATCGCCGAGCTGCGGGACCTTCACTTCGTCGTCAAGGACGTCGTCCGCGGCGAGCGGAAGAAGAACCCGGCTCCGCCCTTCATCACCTCCACGCTCCAGCAGGAGGCCGCCCGGAAGCTCCGTTTCTCGACCTCCAAGACCATGATGGTGGCGCAGCAGCTCTACGAGGGGGTCGAGATCGGCGCCGAGGGGCCGATCGGGCTGATCACGTACATGCGCACCGACTCCCCCCGGGTCGCTCCCGACGCCCAGTCGGAGGCGCGCGAGGTGATCGCCGCGCGCTTCGGCGCCGACACGCTTCCCGAGCGGCCGCCCGCCTACCGCGCGCGGAAGAGCGCCCAGGAGGCCCACGAGGCGATCCGCCCGACGCTGATCGACCACGGGCCCGATGAGGTTGCCCGCTACCTCACCCGCGACCAGCTTGCGCTCTACCGGCTGATCTGGGGACGGTTCCTGGCGAGCCAGATGCGGCCGGCAGTGTACGACACGCTCACCGTCGACGTGGCCGCCGGCCCCTATCTCTTCCGAGCCGTCGGCTCGGCACTCCGGGTGCCGGGCTTCATGGCTGTCTACATCGAGGCGCCGGACGACAGCGTGGTGGCTGGCACCGACGAGATCGAGGGGGAAGTCTCCGGGCTGCCGCCGCTCGAGGTCGGCCAGCGGCTCGACATCAGGCAGCTCGAGCCCAAGCAGCACTTCACGCAGCCCCCGCCACGCTACTCCGAGGCGTCGCTCGTCAAGGAGCTGGAGGAGAAGGGGATCGGGCGCCCTTCCACCTACGCCCAGATCCTGACGACGATCCAGAAGCGGGGCTACGTGCGGCGCGACCGGGGTACCCTCTTCCCCACCGAGCTCGGAGAGCTGGTGACCGGCCTCCTGGTGGAGGCGTTCCCGGATCTCCTCGAGGTCGAGTTCACGGCCCAGATGGAGGACTCTCTCGACGAGATCGAGGAGGGCGATCGGAAGTGGGTGGAGACGGTACGCGAGTACTACAACCGCTTCGCCAAGGACCTCAAGCGGGCGCACCGGGAGATGGACGATCTCAAGAAGGGAAAGCCGACCGACGAGACGTGCCCGCAGTGCGGCGAGGGGAAGCTGCTCGAGCGCTGGGGCCGCTTCGGGCGCTTCCTGGCCTGCGAGCGGTATCCGGAGTGCAAGTACACGCGCAACGTCGGCGACAGCGAGCCAGCCGAGCCCGAGCCGGCCGGAATGGACTGCCCCACCTGCGGCCGGCCGATGGTGTACAAGGAGGGGCGCTTCGGTCGCTTCATCGCGTGCTCCGGCTACCCGGAGTGCAAGACCACCAGGCCCATCACGATCGGAATCGGATGTCCTCAGGAGGGGTGCGGAGGAGAGCTGGCCGAGCGCCGGTCGAAGCGGGGCAAGCCCTACTACGCGTGCACGAACTACCCGGGCTGCAAGTTCATCGCCTGGCAGCGCCCGGTCGGGACCCCGTGTCCGAAGTGCGGGGCACCGTTCCTGGTCGAGCGGCGGACCCGCGGCCGGCGCTTCCTCACCTGTGCCCGGGAGGGATGCGGATACCGTCGGGAGGCTGAAGAGGCGTAACGTCCGGGCCCGGCGGATGCTGGTCGGCCGCCGCAGGCTGCGGGCAGGGCCTCGCGCCTTCCCGGGTCGGGTCATGGCAGAACGCAAGAACGACTTCGTCGACGCGTTCCTCCGGTACCTCGCGGTCGAGCGAGGGGCCTCGAGCCACACGCTGCGGAGCTACCGGTCGGACCTCGCCGACTGCGCGGCGTTCCTCGCGGCGCGCGGGGCGGGACGCCTCCACGACGCGGACGGGCGGGCGGTGCGGGCCTACCTGGCCGATCTCCACGAGCGGGGGCTGGCCCGGACGTCGGTGGCGCGGCGTCTGGCGGCGCTCCGGAGCTTCTACCGCTTCCTGGTGCGCCGGGGGCGCGCCCGGGCGAACCCCGCGCACGACGTGCGGACGCCGCGGCTTCCCAAGCGGCTGCCCGCGTACCTCCCCATCGACGAGTCCGAAGCGCTCCTGCGGGCGCCGTTCCCGACCACGCCGGCCGGGGCGCGTGACCGCGCCATCCTGGAGATGCTGTACGCGACGGGCGTGCGGGTGGCGGAGCTGGCCGGCCTCGACCTCGCCGACGTCGACCTCCGGGACGGCGCGGTGCGGGTGATGGGGAAAGGCGGGAAGGAACGGATCGTGCCGCTGGGCAAGAAGGCCGTGGAGGCGGTACGCGCCTACCTGGGGTATCGGCGGAACCGGACGGCCGGCGAGCCCACCTCGGGCCCGGTCTTCCAGAATCGCCGCGGGGGCCGACTCACTGTCCGGAGCCTCCACCGGATCGTCCGCGGGCGGGCGCACGCGGCGGGCCTCCACCGGCGGGTGAGTCCGCACACGCTCCGCCACACGTTCGCCACCCACCTCCTGGACGCCGGGGCCGATCTCCGGCTCATCCAGGAGCTTCTGGGCCACGCCCGGCTCGGCACGACCCAGAAGTACACACACGTGAGCGCGGACCGGCTCATGAAGGTCTACGATGCGGCCCATCCGCGCGCGATGTGACGGCATGGGGCCCCGGCCGGAGCCCGTCGCATCTCTGCGTCCTCGGCGCTCGGCGCGCCTCAACGTATGCGGCATACGCCTCGGTGGGTTCTTCGGGTTCGCGCGCCTCGGACGGCGGGGCCCCAGCCCCGCGACGTCCTGCGGCGCGCCTTCGGGCGCCTGCGTCCTTGATCTGCTCGGGCCGCGGCCCGGTCCCAACGACGGACCCGATCGTGTTGCGGCTCCGAGGGCATCGCAGTGAGCAGGGCGGCGCTTCGCGTGCGCGCCACGACCGTCGTCTCCGTGCGTCACCGCGGTCGGCTCGCCATGGGCGGGGATGGACAGGTCACCCTTGGCGCGACGATCGTCAAGCAGACCGCCCGCAAGGTCCGCAAGGTCTACCACGACCGGGCCCTGGCCGGCTTTGCCGGGACGGCGGCTGACGCCTTCACGCTCTTCGAGAGGTTCGAGGGGAAGCTGGAGGAATACCGCGGAAACCTCCGGCGCGCCGCCGTCGAGCTGGCCAAGGAGTGGCGGACCGACCGCGTGCTCCGGCGGCTGGAGGCGCTCCTGGCCATCGCCGACGCGGAGACGTCGTTCATCGTGTCGGGGACCGGCGAGGTGATCGAGCCGGACGACGGCCTCATCGGCATCGGGTCCGGAGGCCCGTTCGCGCTGGCGGCCGCCCGGGCCCTGATGGCGCACTCCGACCTCGATGCGAAGGCGATCGTGGCCGAGGCGATGCGGATTGCGGCCGGTATCTGCGTGTACACGAACGATCAGATCACCGTCGAGGAACTGTGAGTCGGCCATGAGCCCGGGAGCCCAGCTGACCCCCGCTCAGATCGTGGCGGAGCTCGACCGCTACATCATCGGGCAGGACAAGGCCAAGCGCGCCGTCGCGGTGGCGCTTCGAAACCGCTGGCGCCGGCAGAACCTGCCGCCCGAGCTGCGGGACGAGGTGGCACCCAAGAACATCATCATGATCGGGCCCACCGGGGTGGGCAAGACCGAGATCGCCCGCCGGCTCGCCCGCCTGGCTCAGGCCCCCTTTCTGAAGGTCGAGGCCTCCAAGTACACCGAGGTCGGCTACGTCGGCCGCGACGTCGAGTCGATG
>DASYQW010000122.1 GCA_036005065.1 Candidatus Methylomirabilota bacterium
CAAATCGGAATTACTAGTCCCCAGCGCCCAAGTGTCCACCAGATGACACAGGCCCGCGACGGCGAATTCGGTGCGGCCGGTCACCACGGTCCTGGTACCGAGGTCCGGGTCCGCTCGGCGGGCTACCATGGCGGCCCGCCCCGACTCGAGGCTCTTCGTGCCACCCACGTCCGCCCGACAACCTGGCCTCCCCGCCGCGCCGCCTGCGCCCATCCGGACCCAGGTTCGGGCGGCGATCGAGCGCGCCTGGCAGCGGGCGATCCAGGCGGGCGCGCTGCCGGCGCTTCCGGACGGGTCACCGGTCATCGACGTCGAGGTCGCCCGTCCCGCGCATCCGGAGTACGGTGACCTGGCGACGAACCTGGCCATGAAGCTGGCTCGGCCCTATCGCCGTCCGCCGCTCGCCATCGCCCAGGCACTCGCCGACGAGCTCGTCCGCGACGAGTCGCCGCGGGACAGGTTCCCCCTGGTCGCGGAGGCCAGCGTGGCGGCGCCCGGATTCCTCAACCTGCGGCTGGCCGACGACGCGCTGGAGCGGACGATCGGCGCGATTCTCGCCGCCCCCGGCGAATGGGGCCGAATCCTGGTGCCCCGGCCCCAGCGGATCAACGTCGAGTTCGTGTCGGCCAACCCGACCGGCCCGCTCCACATCGGCAACGCTCGTGGCGCCTTCGTGGGCGACCTCCTGTGCCGTGTCCTGGAGGCGGGCGGACACAGCGTCTCCCGCGAGTACTACTTCAACGACTTCAACGCCCAGGTCCGCAATCTGGGCCTCTCCGTCCTGGCGGTTCGGCTCGGCCGGCCAATCCCCGATGACGGCTATCGCGGTGCGTACGTGGAGGACCTTGCCGCCGAGGTGCCTGACGCGCTCTGGGAGCAGGCGACGGCTGACGGTGCGGATCCCGGAGCGGTGCTCGGGCCCTGGGCGGCGGAGCGCTGCCGAGCCGGGATCGAGGCCAGCCTGGAACGCCTCGGGGTCCGCTTCGATGTCTGGAAGAGCGAGGGCTCGCTGCATCGCGAGGGCTGGGTCGACCGGGCGATCGACCGCCTGCGGGCCGGCGGCCACCTCTACGAGAAGGACGGCGCCCTGTGGTTCCGCTCCACGGCGTTCGGCGATGACAAGGACCGGGTCGTTCGCCGGTCCAGCGGCGAGGTGACGTACTTCGGGTCGGACATCGGCTACGTGGCGGAGAAGTTCAGCCGAGGCTTCGACCATCTCGTCTACATCTGGGGCGCCGACCACCACGGGACCGTGGCCCGCCTGCGCAACGCCGCCGAGGCGATGGGCTATGACCGGGAGGCCGTCGAGATGATCCTCATCGCCTGGGTTCGCTTCGTCCGTGAAGGCCGCGAGATCTCGATGAGCAAGCGATCCGGCGAGTTCATCACCCTCGACGAGCTGCTCGAGGAGATCGGGGTCGACGCCGCCCGCTGGTTCTTCGGCTCGCGGGGACACACCAGCGGCATCGACTTCGACATCGAGCTGGCCAAGAAGCAGTCATCGGAGAACCCGGTCTATTACGTCCAGTACGCGCACGCCCGGATCGCCTCGATCCTGCGGAAGGCGGCCGCCGCCGGCCTGGCACCCGGCGAGAGCGTGACCGGGGGCCTGTCGGGTACGCCGGAGGCCAGCCTCGTCCGGGAGGTCGTTCGGTTTCCCGAGGTCGTGGAGGACGCGGTGGCGGCCAAGGAGACCCAGGGCGTGACGGCTTTCGCCACCGACCTGGCCACCGCCTTCCACGCCTTCTATCGCGACGCCCGGGTGGTCGATGAAGCCGAGCCCGAGCGATCGCGCCGCCGGCTGGCCCTCGTGCAGGCGACGAGGATCACGCTGGCCAATGCGTTGGGCCTGTTGGGGATCTCCGCGCCAGAGTCGATGTAGGTTGGCGTCAGCCGGCCAGGCCGCTCTTGAGCCGGTCGATGGTGACCGAGTCGCTCGCCACGAAGAAGGTGACCCGGTTGGCGGCGCCCTCGACGAGGGCCGTCTTGCCCGACATGGCCTGGAGCGCGGTGCGGGCCGCAGCGGCGAACTCGGATGCGTCGGCCGCGGTGTCCCACGTGGTCTGGACCGCGATCCCGAACGTCGAGCCGTTGGAGACCAGCACGAGACGGTCGCCGCCCCATCCAGCAGCTGCCGCGGAGGCGACGTCCACGGACACGCCTCCTCCTCCCGACAGCCATTCCGCAAGGCCGAACTCGCCCATCGTGTCCTGCATGTCCACGCGCCAGCCAGCCCCGAGGCGGGAGGCGAGATCGCCGGGGACCTCGATCGTTGCCGCCGCCTCATGAGCCACGTATTTCTCGGGATGCATGATCTGCTCGGTCGAGTCGGGCGGCGTGGCGTACGCGGCATCGACGGCCGCCCAGCCACCGGTCGCCCATAACCCCTGCACGAAGGCCAGCCCGCGGGTATAGGGGAAGAGGAGCTGATCCCGCAGGATCGGCGGCATCGACGCGAGGGCGGCATTCTGGGCCGGATCGACCGACGTCTGCAGCAGCTGCAGCATCTGGACCGGCGTGAAGTGCGCCTGTGCCCAGTCGGACATGAGGAGGGTCGCGTCTCCTTCGGCCAGGGAGAGCCGGGCCAGCGAGCGATCGCTCTGGTCCGGCACGGCCGTACCGAGCTTCTTGAGGCCGAAGGTTTGATCCTGCAGGGCGTGGTCGAACTCGTGGGCGAAGGTCACCTGCTCGGCGGGGCCCAGGCCACCGGAGCGCGACACCACGAACAGCGCCTTCTCATCAGGGTCGTAGAAGCCGGCCACCTGCGAGTCGAGCAGCTTGAGATAGAGCTCCTTGAGGGAGGCGTCCGCGGGCAGCATGCCGAGCGCGCGGTAGAGCCGCTCCGTGGCCGCGATGAGCGCGGGCGGGTTGTCGCGGTCGAAATGCTGCCGGAGCGAGGCCATCAGCCCGGCCTCGTCGAGGACTTTGGGCTGGACGGGCGCCTTGGCGGCCAGGCCCCGGATCATCTGGACCTGCTGCTCGATCCGGGCGTACACCACGGCCGGGTCTTCCGGCGTTGGCGTCGGGCCGGGTGAGTAGAGCGGCAGCGTCTGGCCGGGCGGCTCGCCGAGCGTCGGTGAGCCCCCGGGCGTGGAGACGGCGGGCCCGCACCCCACGGCCAGCAGCAGGGCGATCGGCAGCAGCGCGATCCGCAGCGGGAGCTGCGACCGTGGGCGGGTCATGGCTGGATGTTCCCATACCCGCTCGCCGGGCGCCCAAAGCCAGACCGCAACCCGTTCGTGTGCGTTTCTTAATCGGTTGACCGCTTGAGGCGCAACGACACGACCCTAGTGTGGACGTCGGAACCCCTCCAACGTTCCACCCTCCCTCCCTCCGACGGGGAGCGCCGATTGGGCAGGCGCTCCCCGTCCTCGCGTCCGCGCCCATTGCCGGCGGCGCCGGGGCGTGAGGCATCGCCGACGCCGGGGCGTGAGGCATCGGAGCGGCGGCGAAGCTGCATGTGTCAGAATCGCCAGCCATGGAGCTGACCTGGTACGGGCGGACCTGCATTCGCCTCCGTGGACGCGACGCGGTGGTCGTGGCCGACCCCTATCCGGCGGTCGTGGGTCCGACCGGGCGCGGCATCACCGGCGAGGTCGTCACCTACAGCCACCCCGACGACGCGCCGCCAAGCAGGACGCGGGCAAAGGGG
>DASYQW010000123.1 GCA_036005065.1 Candidatus Methylomirabilota bacterium
CCTCGCAACCCAGCATCGCCCTCGACCCGTTCTTCCCCAATTGGCCCTGGCGGATTAACCGCGGCGCAGTGTCGCCGCACCGCCGGGCTCATGGTGGTCCGCTCCGAGCGGCGGCTTCGCCGCCGCAACCTTCCCCGGGGGAGGGTGTGGGAGGGGGCCGTCGAGGCCCCGTCCCAAGAGGTTAGGGGCGCGCGGCCCCTTTCCGGAGGGCCTGGGCGGGATCCTCCCCCGTGATCGGGCCCAGCTTGGCCAGGGCCTGCCGCGCCCACTGGGCCAGGGTCGGCTCGACACCGGGCCGGCTCGCGAGCTTCCGGAGCAGGATCGAGGCCTCGCGCGGCATCTGGCGCGCGAGGTAGCTCTGCGCCGCGCCCTGAAGCCCTCGCGCCGCCCATGAGGTGTCGGGATAGAGGTACGTCGCGCCCAGGTAGGCCGCGATCGCGGTCTCGTGCGCCCCGCGAGCTCGATGGAGCTCGCCGAGCCAGACGTGGGCGGCGGCCGCCACCGCCGGCTCTCCGGTGTCGCGCGCCGACTCGAGCGCCTGCTGGGCGGCCGACCACTGGCGCTCGGCGAGCAGGAGATGACCGCGCGTGAGCTGGACGGCGGGGGCGAGCGGGTGACCGGGGAAGCGCGCGAGGAACGCCTCGGTGGCGGTGAGGGTCTGATCCCGCCGCCCCTGCAGATCGAAGGCCCGCACCAGCAGCGCCAGGGCTTCCGGGGACCGCGCGTCGCTCGGCGAGGCCTCCCGGAGGAAGCCCTCCATCGCGCGCTGGGCCTCGGCGCCGTCGCCGAGCGCGAGCGCAGCCCCCCCGAGCCCGAGCCACGCATCCTTCCGCGCCTCGCCGTCCTTCGTGCGCGCCAGGATCTCCCGGAAGGCCTGGCGCGCGAGGGCTGGCCGCTCCTGGGTGGCGGCGGCGGCCAGGAGGCTCAGGGCGTCGCCGACGAACTCGCTGCTCGGTTGGTCCTTCAGGAGCCGCTTGACCAAGCTGTCGGCCTGGTCGAGCTGGCCCTGCTCCAGAGCGACGCGGATGAGCCCATAGAGGAGAAGGCCTGCGTAGGGATGGCTCGGGTAGCGGTCGACGAAGAGGGTCGCGCGCTCGCGGAAGAGCGGCTCGTCCTTCCGCTTGGCCGCCGCCAGGATCAGGCCGTAGGCCGCGGGAATGGCGACGTCGGGGCTCGCCGCGAACCGCGCCGCGCCGAGGGCCTTCTCGGCCTCGCTGAGCCGGTTCTGGGCCAGCGCGGCCAGGCCGAGCCCCAGCGAGTTGGACGGCTCGGCGGGTGCCCAGTAGGCGGCCCACGCGAAGTGCTGCTCGGCGGCGTCGAACTGGCCCAGGTCGTAGCGGGCAAGCCCCAGCGCGCGGCGCACGAGCGCCTGCAGGGCCGGGGCCTTGATCTGGGGGACGAGCGGCTCGAGGACCTGCACCGCGCCATCGTAATCTTTGGTCCGGACGAGGAGGATCCCGCGGTTGATGGCGAGCGTCTCGCTGAGCGGATGCGACGGGGCCAGCCGGCCGAGCTCGCGAAGCGCTTCGACGGCCCGCGCCTCGTGCCCCTGTCGCAGCGAGATGTCGGCGATGGCGAGGTTGGCGAGCACGGCGACCTCGAGGTCGGGGGCGAGCCGGGCCTGATCCCATTCGCGCAGGGCCGCCTCCGGCTCGCCGTCCTTCAGGAGCGCCCAGCCCAGGGCGAGCCGGGCCGCCGCGGCCCGCGGCGAAGTCGGGACGTCGCGGAGCAGCAGACGGAAGAGTCCGGCCGCGCGGTTCGGGTCGTCGGCGCGGGCGGCGCCCTCGCCGGTCAGGAGGAGCACGGCCTCCCGGAGCTCCGGGATCACGCTGGCCCGCAGGAGGGCCTCGCCCTCCGCCCGGGCATCGGCCGGCCGCTGGGTCCGGAGCGCAATCAGCCCGAGCCGGTACGCCGCCCGCTGGGCGATCGCCTCGACGCGCCCGGTCTCGCGCAAGGTTCGGAAGGATCGCTCGGCCTCGGCCACGTTCCCATGCCGCTCGAGGGCCTCGGCGACGCGGTAGGTCACGTACTCGGCGAGCCGCGGCTCCAGCGGGAGGGTGAGCAGATGGCGATAGCTGTCGAGGGCCTCGGCCGTCGCGTTGCGCCGCGCGGCGTCCTCGGCGATGAGCATCAGCACCGACGGCAGCAGCGGGTCGCGCGCCGATTCCAGCGCCAGCCGGCGCGCCTCGTCGCGGGCCCGGCCCGCATCGCCGAGGGCGAGATAGGCGCGCACCAGGCCGGCTCGGAGCTGCGGGATCAGCTCGGCGCGGGGGCTCGAGCCCGCCGCCCACAGAAAGCGGCGGAGGGCGTCGTCGGCCGCGCCTCGGCCGAGGGCCACCCACCCGCTCTGCGCGATCGCATCGGCCCGCAACGGATGGGTCGCCGGCACCGCGGCCAGGAAGCTGTCCAGGGCGCCCCGGGCCAGCTCGGGCTCTCCCAGCCGAGCCAGGGCGACACCGCGCCAGAAGAGGAGCTCCTCGGCGAGCTGCGGTGGTGGGCCGCTGCCCGCCACCACGTCCCAGAGCGCGACGGCGTCCCGGGGACGCTCGGCCAGGAGCCGCGCCACCCCGTCGAGGAACTGGAGCACGAACGCGAGGGGTCGCGGCGGCCGGCTGGCGAGCCCCTGGGCGAAGGCGCGCGGCGCCTCGGCCAGGTCGCCACGGCGGAGCGCGAGCCAGCCCACCCCCAACGCCGCGTAGGGTCCGAGCTCCGCTGGCGGACCCAGCGTGAGCGCCGTCCGGTAATGCCGCTCGGCCTCCTCGTAGCGCGCCTCGCGAAAAGCGACCTCGCCGAGCCAGACGTACGCCATGGGCGCGGACGGCCCGCGACGCTCGCGGGTCAGGCTGTCCTCGAGTGTCTGCCGCGCCCCGCTCAGGTCGCCCTGCAGCAGCCGGTGCACCCCGCACTCGGCCAGCGCGGCCGCGCGCCCGAAGCTGAACGTACAGGCGGTGCCGCCAGGATCGCCGGTCGGCGGGAGCGGCTTCGGCACCACCGTGAGGAAGCGCGGCAGCGGAGGCAGCCCGGGGTCCGCCGCCGGCGACGGGAGGGCGGGCGGGGGAGGCGGCTCGAGGGGCGGTCGCGCGAGCCCGAGCGGGATCGGCACCACGGTCACCGCGAGCTCCGGCGGGGGCAGCTCGACCGGGCGCGGGGTCGCCCCCTCCCCGGTCGCGGGAACGGCGCCCACGAGGAGCCCGAGGCCGAGGACGGCCCACCGAGCGCGTCTCACGACTTCCCCTCCAGCTTCGATCGAGGCTTCCCCTTTGGGGCGGGACGGGGCGGCGGCTTCTCGCGCGCTTCGAGGCCCTGGACACGGCCCTTCGCCCACTGAACCAGCTCGGCGTCCTCCGCCTTGTCGATGATCTCCTGGTAGGCGCGTCTGGCCGCTCCAGCCTCCCGCTGGGATTCGGCGACGAGGCCGACGCCGGCCAGCGCCCGGAGCCGCTCGGGCGAGTCGGGGGGGGCCTCGGCGAGCGCCCGGGCGTAGGCCGTCTCGGCGTCGCCGAGCTTGCCCGCCTTCAGGGCGCTCTCCCCGAGCAGCAACAAGGCCTGGAAGCGCTGGGCGCCGCCACTGTCGGCCACCTCGCGGGCGACGTCCATCGCCTGATCGAACTGGCGGCGCTTGAGGTAGCCCTGGGCCAGCTCGAGCCCGGCCAGCGCGGCCAGCGCGTCGCCCGGGTGATCGCGACGCAGCGTCTTCCACGCGCTCTCGGCATCGGCGGCGCGGCCGAGCCGCTGGGAGAGCTCGCCGATCTGGTACAGGGCCTGGGGGACGAACGGATGGGTCGGCGCTTGCTTGACGAGCGCCCGATACTGCTCGATCGCCTCCCGGCCCCGGCCGGCTTTGGCGTGGGTCTCACCCAGCACGATTCGGGCCGAGGGCGCCAGCTCCTGACTCGGGTTCGCGGCGAGGAACTGCTCGAGCGTGCGCACGCCTTCCGGCGTCCGGCCGGTCTCGAGCTGCGTGACTCCCAGAAGGTAGCGAACCTCCGGAAGAAAGCGGCTCAGGACGTAGCGGTTCTGGTAGGTGGACAGGAGCGGCAGCGCGTCCTCCCAGCGCTTGGCCCGCACCAGCTCGCGCGCCGCCGCGTACGCCGCCGAGGCCGCCAGCTCGCTCTTCGGGAACTCGGTCAGGAGCTGATTGAAGCTCGCCAGCGCTTCATCCGGATGTCCCAGCTCCAGCTCGCTGAAGGCCCGGGCGTAGAGGGCGTCCGCAGCATACGGCGCGCCGGGGTGGTTCCGCAGGAAGAGCGAGTAGCGGTCGCGAGCGTCCTCGAAGCGCCGCAGCCGGAAGAGGGCCTCCGCCTCCCAGAAGAGCGGCTCGCCGGCGGCGATGACCTGCAGGGGCACGGTCTGGGCGCCCTGGAAGTCGCGCAGGGCCTCGGTGTAGCGGCCCAGCGCGAAGGCGGCCTTGCCGCGCAGGAAGATGGCGTCTCCGCGCCGAGGGTCGGCGGCCGGCACCATCTCGACAAAGCGCCCGAGCTCCCGGTACGTCAGGTCGTAGAGCCCGTCCTCGAAGGCCTGGACCCCGACCACCCACAGGCGATCGGCCTCCGAGACGGCGCCCCCGGCCGTCCGGCCGGCCCCGACGACCAGCCCCAGCGCGAGGAGCGCCCCGAGGATCCCCGGCACCCCTGCGTGCATCCGTGTCCGCATCCTCGTCACGAGCCGCTCCTACCCTACCAGATTTTCTCGGCAAAGACCGCTATACTCGCACCGGGATGGAGCCACTCTGCGCGTTCGATCTCGACCACACCCTCGTCCGCTCGGCGCTCGATCTCGCCGCCATGCGCGCGGACCTCCGCGTCCTGGCGCTCGAGCGGCGACTCCGCCTGCCCGAGGCGGTCCGTGGCTTCACGGTGGCGCAGACGATCGCCGTCATCGCAACCCAGGCGCCCGAGCTGGAGCCTCACTGCTGGGGGATCGTCCTCGACCATGAGACGCGCGCGCTCACGTCGGCTCAGTGCGAGCCGGGAGCCCGCGAGACGCTCGAAGCCCTGGCGGCGGCCGGCTATCCGCTCGCGGTCTGGACCAACAACGCCCGGCCCGCGACGGAGCACGCCCTCGAGCGCTGCGGCTTGCGAGGGTTCCTCGCCACGGTGGTGACGCGGGACGAGGCGGCGCTGAAGCCCGATCCGGCCGGCCTCACGCTCCTCCGGGCCGCCCATCCCGCGCGGCCGGTCTGGGTGGTGGGGGACTCGTGGATCGACGGCGCCGCCGCCCAGGCCGGCGGGGCGGCCTTCATCGCCTACGGCGCCGATCCGGCCGAGCTGCGCCGGCGGGACGTGGCCGCGCGACTGATCATCCACGATCTCCGGACGCTGCCCGCGTCCCTGGCGGCGCTCGGCGCGCCGGCACCGCCCCGCCGCGTATAATGGGACTCCGAGGCGGAAGCGTGGAGCTGTTCGAGCACGCGACCCAGGAGGCCCGCCGGGGCCGAGCGCCGCTGGCGGAGCGGATGCGCCCGCAGAGCCTGGACGAGTTCGTGGGCCAGGCGCACCTCCTGGGGCCCGGCCGGCTCCTCCGGACGGCGATCGAGTCGGGCGACCTTCACTCGATGATCCTCTGGGGGCCGCCGGGCACCGGCAAGACCACGCTCGCCGCGCTCCTCGCCGCCCAGGCCCGCGCCCACTTCGTGAGCTTCTCCGCGGTCCTGTCCGGGGTGAAGGAGATCCGCGCGGTCATCGCCGAGGCCGAGTTGCGCCTCGCCCGCCTGGGTCAGCGCACCATCCTCTTCGTCGACGAGATCCACCGGTTCAACAAGGCGCAGCAGGACGCCTTCCTGCCTCACGTCGAGCGCGGGATCATCATCCTCATCGGGGCCACCACCGAGAACCCCTCCTTCGAGGTGATCGCGGCGCTCCTCTCCCGCTGCCGCGTCTACGTCCTCTACCGCCTGACCGAGGACGAGATCCTGGCGATCCTGCGACGCGCGCTCGACGACCGCGAGCGCGGCCTGGGCGCGCTCCCGCTCGAGGCGGAGCCGGAAGCGCTCGCCGCCATCGCCCGGCTGGCCGACGGGGACGCCCGGAGCGCCTTGAACATCCTCGAGGTGGCCGCGACGCTGGTGACGCCGAGCGAGGGGGTTGGCCGGCTCACGCCCGGGATCATCCAGGAGGCCGCGCAGCGCAAGGCCCTCCTCTACGACAAGGGCGGCGAGGAGCACTACAACCTCATCAGCGCGCTCCACAAGTCGCTCCGCGACTCCGATCCCGACGGGACGCTCTACTGGCTCGCGCGGATGCTGGAGGCGGGCGAGGACCCGCTCTTCATCGCCCGGCGGCTCGTCCGGGCCGCCGCCGAGGACGTCGGTCTGGCCGACCCGCAGGCGCTCGCCGTCGCGCTGGCGGCCAAGGACGCCTACCACTTCCTGGGAACTCCCGAGGGGGAGCTCGCCCTGGCGGAAGCCGCGGTCTATCTCGCCTGCGCACCGAAGTCCAACGCGGTCTACACCGCCTTCGACGCCGCCCGCGCGGACGTCCAGGCCCGCCCCGCCGAGCCCGTCCCGCTTCACCTCCGGAACGCGCCGACCCGCCTCATGAGAGAGCTCGGCTATGGCCGGGAGTACCAGTACGCCCACGACGCGCCGGACGCCGAGGTCGACCAGGAGCATCTCCCGCCGGCGCTTCGCGGCCGGAGGTATTACGATCCCGTGGCGCGGGGCTTCGAGGCGGCGATCCGCGAGCGGCTCGCGCGCCGGCGGGGCGGCGGCGAGGGGACGCCATGACCACGGAAGGCCGCGGGCGGGTTCGGATCGGAGTCATCTTCGGGGGCCGCTCGGGCGAGCACGAGGTCTCTCTCGCCTCGGCGGCGTCGGTGCTGGGGGCCATCGACCGGTCCCGGTACGAGATCGTCCCGATGGGGATCACCAAGGACGGGCACTGGCTCGTCGGCGGCGACCCCCTCCGCGCGCTGGCCGAGGCGGCCGGCATCCCGCTGGCTCTCCCGGCCCCGCCGGTCGGCGGGAAGTCGCGCCCCCTGGCCGGCACCGCGCTCGCGCGGGTCGCGACGGCCGGAGGGTTGCCGGCCGACGTGGCCTCGGGGCTGGACGTCGTGCTTCCGCTGATCCATGGCCCCTACGGCGAGGACGGGACTCTCCAGGGCCTCCTCGAGCTGGCCGATCTGCCATACGTCGGGGCCGGGGTGCTCGCCTCCGCCGTCGGGATGGACAAGGCGACGATGAAGGCGGTGTTCAGCGCCCACGGCCTGCCCGTCGTGCCGCACCTGGTCGTGCTCCGCCACGAATGGGCGGGAGATCGGAACGGCATCGCCAGCCGGGTGGTCGAGCGGGTCGCCTATCCGTGTTTCGTCAAGCCGTCCAATCTCGGGTCCAGCGTCGGGATCAGCAAGGTCCGGAGCGCTGCGGAGCTCGATGCGGCCGTCCAGGCGGCGTTCGCCCACGACCGGAAGATCCTGATCGAGCGCGGGATCGCCGGGCGCGAGATCGAGGTGAGCGTGCTCGGCAACGACAATCCCGAGGCATCGGTCCCCGGCGAGGTGCTGCCCGGCAAGGAGTGGTACGACTACGAGGCGAAGTACACCGAGGGGCTCGCGAAGTTGCTCATTCCCGCACCGCTGCCGGACACGCTGGCCGCCGAGTTCCGGCGGCTCGCCGTCCTGGCCTTCCGCGCGATCGACGCCGCGGGGTTGGCCCGGGTGGACTTCTTTCTCGAGGGCGACACGCGAATCTGGTTGAACGAGATCAATACCATCCCCGGCTTCACCCGCACCTCCGCCTATCCCCGGCTGTGGGAGGCCTCGGGCCTCCCCTATCCGCGCCTGCTCGATCGGCTGATCGAGCTGGCCCTGGAGCGCCACGGCCACAAAGCGGGGCGGTAGCATGCGTGGCTGAGCGCCTGCGGGTCGTCATCGCCGGGGGCGGCACCGGCGGGCACACCTCGGCCGGGCTCGCGATGGCGGCGGCGCTGCGATCGCGGCTGGGCCCGGGCGTCGAGCTCGGCTGGGTCGGGAGCCATGGGGGCCTCGAGGCCACGCGCGTCCCGGCAGCCGGCATCCCGTACCACGCGATCCCGACCGGGAAGCTCCGCCGGAGCCTGGCCCTCCGGAACCTGACCGACCTCGGCCTGCGCGTGCCCGCCGGATTCGTCCAGGCCTGGCGACTCCTCGGGCGCCTCCACCCCGACGTGGTGGTCGCCACCGGCGGGTTCGTCGCGGTCCCGACCGCCCTGGCCGCAGCCGCCCGGCGCCGCCCGCTCCTCGTCCACGAGCAGGTCGTCGTCCCCGGGCTCGCCAACCGGCTGACGGCCCGACTCGCGGATCGCGTGGCCGTGACGTTCGCCGCGTCGGCCGCCGCCTTTCCCGCCGGCAAGGTGGTCGTGACCGGCAATCCCGTCCGCCCCGAGCTCCTGGCCGGCGACCGGACACGGGCCTTCCAGCGCTTCGGCCTGGACTCCGCGGCGCCGGTCGTCTATGTCACCGGCGGCGCCCAGGGCGCTCACCGGATCAACCGCGTGATCGGCGCCGCCCTGGCGCCGCTCCTCGCCGTCGGCCAGCTCGTCCACCAGTGCGGAGACAACGTCTACGACGACGCCGGCTGGCTGCGCGGCCAGGCCGCGCGCCTGCCGGCGGCCCTGGCCGCCCGCTATCGCGTCGTGCCGTTCATCACCGAAGGACTGGCCGACCTCTACGCGGCGGCGGCGCTGTGCGTGAGCCGCGCCGGCGCCGGCACCGTCACCGAGCTGTGCGCCCTCGGCGTGCCGGCCATCTTCATTCCGCTCCCCGGCGCGCGGGGCGACGAGCAGACGGCCAACGCCCGGGTCCTGGCCGAGGCCGGCGGGGCCGTGCTTCTCCCCGAGGCCGAGCTGACGCCGGGCGGGCTGGCGGAGCTCGTGGGCGCCCTGCTCGGCGATCCGGGGCGGCTCAAGGCGATGAGCGAGCGCGCGCGCACCCTGGCCCGGCCGGACGCGGGCGAGCGGCTGGTCGACCTGATCCTCCAGCTGGCCCGCCGGCGCTGATGCTCGCGTGAAGCGGATCTGCGTCTTCTGCGGCTCCCTGGCCGGCGCCCGGCCTGATTACGCCGAGGCGGCCCGCGGCTTCGCGGCCGAGCTCGTCCGGCGCCAGCTCGGCCTCGTCTACGGCGGCGGCTCCATCGGGCTGATGGGAGTCATCGCCGACGCCGTGCTGGCGGGCGGCGGCGAGGTCACCGGCGTGATTCCCCGCGGGCTGGCCTCACGGGAGTTCATGCACACCGGCGTCACGGACCTCCGGGTGGTGGGCAGCATGCACGAGCGCAAGGCCACCATGGCGTCGCTGGCCGACGGTTTCGTGGCGCTGCCCGGCGGACTCGGGACGCTCGAGGAGACGCTCGAAGCCCTCACGTGGTCTCAGCTCGGCATCCACCCCAAGCCGATCGGCCTCTTGAACGTGCGCGGGTACTGGGACCCCCTCCTCGCGCTCTTCACCCACGCGACCCGCGAGGGGTTCATCCGCTCGCCAGACGTCGCACTGGTGCTCACCGGCGAGACGCCGGCCGAGCTGCTCGATGCCCTCGCCGCCTGGCGGCCATCGGCGGTCCGCCGGGCCTGGCTCGATCCCACCCAGACCTAGTTGCTCGGGAGGGTCTCGGAAGACCCCCCCGATGCCCCCCCTCGGCCCTTCCGAGCTCTCGGAGGTGCGGGGGGGCGACCGCGGAGATCCGGGCGCAGGGGGCAGGCCGCGCAGTGCGGCGTCGCCCGGCAGTATTCCTGGGCGACCCGGACGAGGAGCGCGTGATACTCGTGGAAGAGCGCGGGGTCCCGGGGGAGGTTGTTCATCAGAAGGGCCTGGAGCTCCCCGTCGCGCGCGTTGGGCCGAAGGATTCGGTGACGCTCCAGGACGCGCCGCGTGGCGGTGTCGGCGACGAAGACCGGACGCCCCGCGGCGTGGAGGAGGACGGCGTCGGCCGTCCGGGGCCCGATGCCGGCGATCCCGACGAGCTCGGCGCGAAGGGCCGGCGCCGGCTGCCGGAGGAAGTGCCGGAGCCGCCGGCCCTGGCGGCGCTCGAGGCGCCGGCGCACGGAGCCGAGTCGGGAGACCGCCGACCCCGGGATCGGCCCCGGCGGCCCGAAGCGCCGGCGGAGGGCGTCGTAGAGACGCAGGAGCCGCCGCCGGAGTGGACTACCGCGCGGGAGCGAGGGAGGGCGCGCCATGGGTCAGTCGCCGCTCAGCCGAGAGCTTCAAGCGCTGCTCAGCCGGCACCTGATGGTCCTGGTCATGCTGATCCTCGCTGGCACCGGATGGCTCGTCGAGTCCCAGCTGAACGTCTTCGAGTGGTTCTACGAGGTCTCGCGCCCCTACGAGACCCTGGAGCTCGACGGTCTGGTGCCGGGCATCGTCCTCGTCCTGCTCGGAGCATTCCTCGACACCTACCGGGCCCACCAGCAGGCCCTCCGCGAGCGCGAGCGGCTGCGGGTCATGATGGAGATGGCCGCCACCGTGGCCCACGAGATGAACGATCCCTTGACCACGATCATCGCGCATCTCGAGGTGGCGGTCGAGGAGATGGACCCCGACGACCCTCAGCGCGACCGCCTCGCCTCGCTCCGGGAAGCGGCCTGGCGCATGGCGAGCCGCATCAAGCAGCTCACGGAGCTCCGCGAATACCGGCCGCGCGACGTCGGGGTGCATCCGCGCTTGCTGGATCTCCCGCGCGGATGACCGGTTTCGGCTCGGTGTGGAGCGCGGTCTGGGTGGTGGCCGTCCTCGCGGCGCAGCTCGCCACGGCGCCCCCCGAGCCGCGGGAGGTCGTGGTGAGCGTCGGTGGGCCGCCGACGGACCCGGCGTATCTGCCGGTCCACGCCGCGGCGGCCCTCGGCACCTTCGAGGCCGAGGGCCTCCGGGTGACGCTTCGCCGCGTCAGGCACCCCACGGCCGCCCTGGAGGCGCTGCGCGACGCCGAGGTCGACGTCGCCGTCACCAGCGCCGATCAGGCCGTGCGCGGGGGCTGGGGCCGCGGACTGCCGGTGCAGGTCCTCCTCGCCCACACCGGCGCGCCGGCCGCCATGTTCCTCGTCTCGACCCGCCACGTCGGGCGGGTCGGGCGCATCGAGGACCTCCCCGGCAAGCGGGTCGGCATCCCGGGTCCCGGAACGACGGGGCATCTCTTCCTGTCGGCGCTCCTCGCCGAGCGCCGCATCGAAGCGTGGCGGGTCGAGCTCCTGAGCTTCGGCGGCGCGACGCTGGTCGCCCGGCTCGACTCCGGAAACCTGGCGGCCGCCATCGTGGAGGAGCCGTGGGCGACCCGGGCACTCGCCCAGGGCGCCGCCGAGATCCTCTTCGACTTCCGGCAACCCGAAGTGGTCGCCCGGTACCTCGGGGGGCCGTTCTACGAGGTGGTGAGCGTCGCGCGCGCGCCCGAGACGGCGGAGAAGGGAAAGAAGGAGGCGAAAGCGGAGCCCCCGGCGAAGGACCGCGCGATCCTCGAGCCCGCGCTCACCGCCTTCGCGCGCGCCGTGATCCGCGTCCAGCACTGGCTCGCCGCCACGCCGGCGGCCGAGGTCGTGGCGCGGCTTCCCGCGGATCTGGTGGGGGACCCGGAGCGCTTCGTGACCCGGCTCCAGAGCGCGCAGCGCGCCTACGTGCCGGGCGGCGACGCCACCGCCCAGGGGCTCGCGACCACCCTCCGGGTGCTCCGGGCCGGAAGCCCCTGGCCCGCGACGCTCAAGGTCACGCCCGAGGCGCTCCGTGAGCCCGCGTTCATCACGGCGGCCCGGGCGGCCCTGGGTCCGAGTCCGGCGCCACCCTAACCCCCGGGACCGCGCCGCGGTGGGCGGCATGCGGTGAGCGTCAGCCCAGCCGGTCCGTGGCCGCCTCCGGCGTGCCGGCCGGGAGCCCGAACGCCCGCAACAGCCGCGCCGTCGTCGTCAGCGGCAGTCCCACCACGTTCGTGTAGCACCCTTCGACCCGGAGCACGAACTGCCCGCCCGCGCCCTGGACGGCGTAGGCCCCGGCCTTGTCGTAGGGCTCGGGCGTTGCCAGGTAGGCCTCGATCTCGCCCGCGGAGTAGGGGCGCATGATCACCCGGCTCACCACGGTCTCGGTCGCCTCACGGTCCGGCGACCCGAAGGCCCGTGGCCGTTCGACGCCCGACTCGACGAGCCCGACGGCCGTCACGACCGCGTGGGTGCGGCCCGCCAGCGCGGTGAGCATCCGCCGGGCATCGGCCGGTGAGGCCGGCTTGCCGAAGGGCCATCCGTCGAGGACGACGAGGGTGTCCGCCCCGAGGACGACCGCCGGCCCGCCTTGCTCCCGCTGGATCCGGGCGGCGACGTCGCGCGCTTTCCGGAGGGCGAGGTCAGCCACCCCCGTCAGGATGGGCAAGCCGGGGAGCAGGGCCTCGCTCGCCCCGCTGGGGACGACGTCGAAGGGGAGCCCGAGCCGCGCGAGCAATTCACGGCGACGGGGGGAGGCCGACGCGAGGACGAGTCGCATCTTCGCCCGCTGCTTCGCGTCCGGCTGGAGAGGGCGGCGGGCTATCGGACGAGCAGAGGCTCGGCGTCGGTCACCACGCGGTCACAGGTCGCCAGCGCCTGCCGGAGGAACTTCGGGAGACTGAACAGGTGCTGGTGGGCCAGGCCGTCGTAGAAGTGGAGGTCCCCCTGGACCCGTTCCGCCAAGCGTTGATCGACGGCCTCGCGGGAGAGGGCACGCGGATCCCCGGTCTTGCCGGCCACGATGAACCCCCACGGAGTGCCGAAGCACGGGATGAACGACTGGTAGGGCGCCACGATGGGGAAGACCGGGGCGAGCGTCCGCGCCATTGCCGCGTAGAAATGCAGCTCCCCGATCTTGGTCATGCCCGCCTGCATCACCAGCACCCCCTGGGGCGTCAGCCGGTCGGCGAGCAGTTGGTAGAACTCGCGCGTGAAGAGCAGACACGCCGGCCCCTCCTCCAGGGGCTCGGTCAGATCCACGATGGCCACGTCGAAGCGCTCGCGGGTCGTCTCGAGGTACCCCCGGGCGTCTTCGTGGCGGAGCTCGGTGCGGGGGTCGTCGAAGGCATTCCGGTGCATCTCGGGGAGGTACTGGCGGCACGCCTCGACGACGGCCTGATCGATGTCGACCATGACCGCCTTCCGCACGGAGGCGTAGCGCAAGACCTCGCGGAGCGTCGCCCCCTCCCCGCCCCCGATGACGAGCGCCGTCTCGGGCCGCGGGGGGAGGATCATCGCGGGATGGACGAGGCTCTCGTGATAGATGAAGTCGTCGGCGACGCTCGACTGGATCCGGCCATCGAGGATGAGGCACTTGCCGTAGCTGGCGGTCTCCAGGATCTCCATCTGCTGGAACTTCGTCCGGAGGGAGTAGATCGTGCGGGCGATGGCGTGGAAGTGCCCCTCGACGGGGGTCGTCGTCTCAAAAAACCACTTGTAAACGCTGGCTTGGGTCATGCGACGCGGCACCTTCCTCTTCGATCTTGTTGAGCGGCCCTGCACTGCCCGGGAACACGCCTCGCTTGACCTCCACGCACGAGGCCCGACTGGCCCCGAACTGCTCGACCAGGTACTGGGCGGCCGCGGCCGGCTTCAAGGTCTCACCGCACGAGAAGATGTCGACGGCGGCGTACCGGTATTCCGGCCACGTGTGGATGGAGAGGTGCGACTCGGCGATCACCACCACGCCGGAGATCCCGAACGGGTTGAACTCGTGAAACACCACGTCCACGATGGTGGCTTCCGCGCGCTTGGCGGCTTCCACCAGCGTCGTCTTCACGGTTTCAAGGTTGGTGAGGATCTCGGAGCTGCAGTCGTACAGCTCCAACAGCAGGTGACGACCCAGGCTGTGCAATCCGATCGACCCCCTTTCCCCGCCCGAGATCCCGACGACTCGCGTCGCGCGAGATCTCTTCACCGCAAAATTTCGCTCAGGGCGAATTTTCGCCTGAATTATAGAGCACGAAGGGGTCAATGCAAGGAAAAAATGCTTGCGTTTTACTTTCGGGCCAGTATCATCAGACCGGTTTCGGCCCCAAACCGACTCGGACAGGAGGTGGCGATGATCTGGAAGAAGGTGACGAAGGTGGCGGCGACGGCCGGCTGCGCCGAGGGCGGCTCCACGCTCAACGCGTTCGACAACGCGCTCCTCGCGGCAGGGATCGGGAACGTCAACCTCGTCAAGGTCTCCAGCATCGTGCCCCCGGACGTGGACGTCGTCCCCCTTCCCCAGATCAGGCCAGGGGTCCTGGTGCCCACGGCCTTCGCGGCCATCACCAGCGAGACACCGGGCGAGACCATCGCCGCGGCGGTGGGCTACGCCCTCCCCGAGGACCGGACCAAGGCCGGGGTCATCATGGAGTTCCACGATCGGACCGATCGCGCCGGTGCCGAGGCGGCGGTTCGGGGAATGCTCGCCGAGGCCTTCGCGGTGCGCGGGGAGCGGATTCGCGAGCTTCGGGTGGTCGCGGTCGAGCACCGCGTGGGCCGGCTCGGCTGCGCCGTGGCGGCAGTGGCGCTCCTGTCCGAAGACGACCTGCTCTAGCCCCGCGGCGGCGGGTCACGAGGCGTCGATTTGGCGTTGAACCCCGCCCGCCCCTCCTTCATCGCCTGTCGGCCCGACGCGCGCGGCGCCGACGTCGTCCTCTATGGCATCCCCTTCGAAGGCCGGGTGAACCAGCGGAAGGGTGCCGCGCTGGGGCCGGCCGCGATCCGCCGCGCCTCGGACCTCCTCGAGACCTACGCGCCGGCGCTCGGCCTCAGCCTCACCGACCTCGCGCTGGCCGACGCCGGCGACGTCCCGGTCCCGGATACGGCGCCCCGGGCAGCGCTGGCGGCGGTGACGGCCGAGCTGGCCTCCGTCCTCGACCCGCGCCAGCGCTGGGTCTTTCTCGGCGGCGACCACACGGTGACCGCTGCCATCGTCCCCGTCGCCCTCCGACACTACCCCGACCTCCGCGTCGTGCAGTTCGACGCCCACCCGGATCTCCGGCGGGAGTACCTGGGGGAGGCATGGAGCTACGCCTCGGCCATGACCCGGGTGCTCGATCACGTGCCGGCCGACCGGCTCTACCAGATCGGGCTCCGGACGGGCGACCGCGAGGAGTGGATGCCGGCGCGGGGCACCCGCGTCTTTCCCGGCTGGTCGGTCCCGGCGGCCGAGGCCGCGGCCCAGGTGGCGGCCGAGGTCGGCGAAAGGCCGCTCTACGTCACGATCGACATCGATGTGCTCGATCCCACCGTCGCGCCCGGCACCGGCGCTCCCGAGCCGGGCGGCCTCGGCGTCCCGGAGCTCCTGGCGGCGCTCCGGCACCTCCACCAGGGGGGCAGCGCCGCCATCGTCGGCGTCGACCTCGTGGAGGTCTCGCCCATCTGGGATCCGACGGGTCGGACCGCCATCACGGCGGCCGGGATCGTTCGGGAGGCGATCCTCACATGGTGGGCGAAGCAGACGTAAGGCGCGACCGGCGGGGGCGGGGCCTGTACACCTCGCCGTCGTACTACCACATCGCCTTCGAGGTCAACCGCAAGGCGGAGACCGATTTCCTCGAAGCCTGCTTCGGCCGGTATGCTCGGGGTCCGGTGCGCCACGTGATGGACCTGGCCTGCGGCACCGGGCATCACGCCCTCCGGCTCGCCCGACGAGGCTACCGCGTGAGCGCCCTCGACCTGTCGGCCGAGAGCATCGCCTTCCTCGAGCGCCAGGCCGCCGCCGCCGGCGTCGCCGTGGAGGCGACGGTCGCCGACATGACGGCCTTCCGCCTCCCCGCGCCGGCCGACGCCGCCATCTGCATGCAGGACTCCCAGGGGCATCTCTTGACCAACGAGGCGCTCGTCGCGCACCTGCGGGCGGTGGGGGCCAATCTGCGAGCCGGCGGCGTCTACATCTTCGACCGCCTGATCCCGACGCGCTGGGCAGGCCCGGCGCTCCGCTGGGCCTGGACCCGCCGCCGCCGCGGCATCACGGTGCGCACCACGTTCCGCACCCTCCAGGCCTACGACCCGGTCCAGCAGATCTGTGACGAGGTGATGCGGTTCGAGATCACCGAGAACGGCACCCGGCGCGTGGTGACGCAGCGCCACAAGACACGCATCGTCTTTCCGCAAGAGCTGCGGGCCCTGGTCGAGCTCGCCGGTGGCTTCGAGTTCGCCGGCTGGTTCTCGAACTTCAGCCTCCGGCGCCCGCTCGAGCGCGCGCGGGGCGCGCTCATGATGATCCCCGTGCTCCGCCGCGTCTAGCGCGACGCCGAGCCCGTCGCGGTGGCGAAGCTGGTCCTACGCTCCGGGCGGGAGCTCCGCCTCCTGGCCGGTCACCCCTGGGTCTATCGGAGCGACGTCGGGCGGCTCGACGGCGCCTGGGCGCCGGCCGAGGCCGTCTCCGTCTGCGACGCCGCCGGGCACGTCCTCGGACGGGGCTTTTACAACCCGCGGCCCCAGATCGTCTGCCGCCTCCTGACGCCGCACGACGAGCCGGTCGATCGCGCCTTCCTCCGGCGGCGCCTGCTGACCGCCTGGGCCTTCCGTCAGGCGCTCGGCTACGACGGGGACGCCGGGCGCGTCGTCGGGAGCGAGGGCGACGCGCTTCCCGGCCTCGTCCTCGATCGCTACGGCGACGTCCTCGTGCTCCAGGCCCTGACGCTGGGGATCGAGCAGTGGGCGCGCGCCCTCGCGGAGCTCGCCCTCGAGATCGTCGGCGCCCGGGCCGTGTACCGGCGCGCCGACGCCGCGGCCGCCACGGTCGAGGGACTGGCGGGGGACTCGGGCTGGCTGGTCGGAGGCGTCGAGGGCTCGCCGGCGCTCGAGGTCGACATCCGTGAAGGCCCCTGCCGCTTCCGCGTCGCCCTCGAGACGGGCCACAAGACGGGCTTTTACCTCGACCAGCGCGAGAACCGGGAGGCGGTGGCCTCCCACGCCGCGGGACGCGAGGTGCTCGATGCCTTCTGTTACACCGGGGCGTTCGGCTGCTGGGCGCTCCGGCACGGCGCGACCCACGTCCTCGGCGTGGAGGCCTCGGCCGAAGCCGCCGCCCGGGCCCGGACCCACGCCGACGCCCAGGACGGAGGTGACCGGTTCGACGTGGTGGAAGCGAACGCCTTCGACGCGCTGCGCGAGCTCGAGCGGACCGGCCGGCGATTCGACCTGGTCATCCTCGACCCCCCGTCCTTCACGCGCCGGAAGACGGCCGTCACGGCCGCCCTCCGAGGGTACAAGGAAATCAACCTCCGGGCGCTCGCCTGTCTCCGGCCGGGCGGACTCCTGGCCACGTTCTCGTGCTCGCATCACGTGGGCCCGCCCCTGTTCGAGGAGGTCTGCCGGGCGGCCGCGGGCGACGCCCGCCGCCCGGTCCGGCTCCGCACGGCGTACGGGCAGGCGCAGGACCACCCGGTCCTGCTGACCGTGCCCGAGACCCGCTACCTGAAGGGCCTTCTGCTGGAGGCAGTCGGCTGACGCGTCCGGAGGCGACGGATGGCGTAGCGGGCGGCCCAGCCAGCCAGGACGATCCCGAGGATGGCGAGGGCGACGGTGTTGTAGTGAAGGAGGACCTGCTTGGCCCAGTCCAGGTGCGTCCCGGCCAACAACCCGATCCCCACGACGAAGACGTTCCACACCACGACCGACGCGCCGGCAAAGATCCACACCTTCCAGGCCGCGAAGTCCGCCAGCCCCGCAGCCGGCATCACGAGCGCGCGGATCCCGGGAAAGAAGCGCGAGATGGCGATGGCCGGCGTCCCGTATCGCGCGAACCAGATCTCGAGGCTGGTCAGCCGGTCCGCCGGGACGTACCGGCCCATGGGCCCGGCCAGGAGCGCTCGCCCCCATCGCCGGCTCATCCAGAAGACCGCCATGACGCCGATCTGGGTTCCCAGGATGGCGGCCAGGAAGACGCCGGGCCCGGAGACGGCCCCGCGCCCGGCGAGGAACCCGGCGTAGACCGCGATCACGTCGGTCGGCCAGGGGGGGAAAAAGCTCTCCAGGATGCAGCTCAGGAAGACGACCGTGTAGACGAGAAGGGGTGAGATGCCGGGATCGAGGACGACGGCGGCGATCCGGTCGAGCACCCTTACGAGGCGCCTGGGCGGCCGCCGAGATCCGTCCGCTCCACCGCGAAGGGCAGCGTGAGCACGCGCGGCGCATCCCCGAGGGCATAGTGAAACTCGAACGTGAGCCGCTCGGCCTCCGGCCGGAGCCGGGGAAAGTAGACGAATCCCTGGGTGCGCGCGCCCGGCTGCAGCGTGCCCACCGGGAGCGCCTCCCGCAGGACCTCGTCGACGGACGGCGGCAGGGGATAGGGGTAGTAGGGCGGATACCACCAGGGCGGTCCCCATTCCCATGGGTCCCACCCGAATCGCCGGCGGTGGAGTGCCCCCAGAGACGCCCCGGCCGCCGCGACGACGGTGGGTCCGGGAACCGCACCGGGCGTGCGGCCCCACCCCGCGCGGAGGATCCGGGCGACCTCGATGGGTGGCAGCGCCGTGTACTGGAACCGGTCCGTGTCGAAGAGCCGAAGATCCCCGTAGTCGTAGCGGAGGGGGACCGGGCTGTCGTTGGCGATCAGCAGATGGAAGGGCGTGACGTACTGGGGGAGATACGTCGGGTTCCCTTTCCAGGCCGACGAGCGGACCACCACGCGCACGCCCTCGGCTTCGCGCCGGGCGCTATGCGTCGCGGCGTCGAGCGCGACCCCGGCCTCCGGCACCGGGACGACCCGCGTGGCGGCACAGCCCGCCGCCAGCAGGCCCGCGAGCCCAAGCCCCAGGAGGGCCCGCACAGGCTCAGCCCCCGGCGGCGCGCGCGACCCAGTCGTACACGGCCGCCAGCGCCCGATCGAGCCCGCCCGGGTTCTTCCCGCCGGCCTGGGCGAGGTCCGGGCGGCCGCCGCCCGCGCCGTCGATGGCCTTGGCGACCTCCTGGACGAGCTTCCCCGCGTGGAAGCGCTTCGTCAGGTCCCTGGTGACGGCGCTCACCAGGCTCACCTTCCCGTCGGTCACGCTCCCAAGACAGATCACGCCCGATCCGAGTCGCTCCCGCACCGAGTCGGCGACCGCGCGCAGGCCCTCGGGATCCAGCCCGTCCACGCGCGCCGCCACGACCGTCACGTCCCCGATCTGGCGCGCGCCGGCCACCAGGTCCTGAGCCCGGCTCCGGGCGAGGCGGACCTCCAGCTCCTCGAGGCGCTTCTCGAGCGCCCGCTGTTCCTCGAGGAGCTTCCCGAGCCGCCGCGGCAGCTCGAGCGGCGGGATGCGCAGCAGGTCGGCGGCCTGGCGGAGGGCGTGCTCCTGCTGGCCGACGTGCTGGAGCGCGGCGTCTCCGGTCACGGCCTCGAGCCGGCGGACGCCGGCCGCGATCGCGCCCTCGGTGACCACCTTGAAGAGCCCGATCTGTCCCGTCGCGTCGAGATGGGTGCCGCCGCAGAGCTCGGTCGAGAAGTCCCCGATCCGGATCACCCGGACGCGCTCGCCGTACTTCTCGCCGAAGAGGGCCAGGGCGCCCATCCGGAGCGCCTCGTCGCGCTGGGTCCAGAAGGGGTCCACCGCCAGGTTGTCGCGGACCTTCTCGTTGACGAGGTCCTCGACGTTCTCCAGGTCGCGGTCCTTCACCGGGCTCGGGTGGGTGAAGTCGAAGCGGAGCCGATCGGGGGCGACCAGGGACCCGGCCTGGGTGACGTGGGTGCCGAGCACGCGCCGGAGGGCCGCGTGGAGCAGGTGGGTGCCGGTGTGGTGAAGCCGGAGCCCCTGGCGGCGCGGGGATTCCACGGCGACCGCGACCTCCTCGCCTTCCCGGAAGCCGCCCTGGGTCACGCGCACCCGATGCACGATGAGGCCGGGGCCCCGGAACTGGGTGTCCAGGATGGCGCCCTGCCCCTGCCGGCCGGTGAGCTGGCCCGTGTCGCCGATCTGACCGCCCGACTCGGCGTAGCACGGGGTGCGGTCCAGGATCACCTCGACCTCGTCACCGGCCACGGCCTCCCGCCGGCGGCCCCCGTCCCGCACCATGGCGAGGATGCGCGCGGGCGTGGCCAGGGCCTCGTACCCGAGGAACTCGACCCGCGGGAGCTCGCTGGCCAGCGTCTGGTAGACCGCGCCCCGCTCGCCGGCCGCCGTCCCGAAGGCCGCGCCTTCCTGTGAGCGCTTCCGCTGCGCCTCCATCTCGGCGGCCCACGCGGCCTCGGTCTCGCCGGTGACCCGCCACCCGTGCTCCTGGAAGATCTCCTCGGCGAGGTCGCGGGGGAAGCCGTAGGTGTCGTAGAGCTTGAAGAGGAGCCGCCCGTCGATCGGCCGGCCGGCGCCCTCGCCCTCGGCCGCCAGGCGTTCCATGATCCGGGTGGTGCCGGCGTCGAGCGTCTCGGCGAAGCGCTCCTCCTCGAGCCGGACGGTCTCGGCCACCCGCGTCCGTTCGGCGACGAGCTCCGGGTAGACCTCGCCCATCAGGGCCGTCACCGTCCCCGCGACGTCCCACAGGAACGGCTCCATCAGCCCGAGGAGGCGCCCGTGGCGCATGGCCCGCCGCATGATGCGGCGGAGCACGTAGCCCCGCCACTCGTTCGACGGGAACACCCCGTCGGAGATCAGGAACGCGGCCGCCCGGGCGTGGTCGGCGATGACCCGCATCGAGACGTCGTCCGACTCGCGGGCCCCGTAGGGCTTCTCGGCCAGGCGCTCGACGTGGGCGATCAGCGGACGGATCAGGTCGGTGAGGAAGTTCGAGTCGACGCCCTGGACGACGGCGGCGACCCGCTCGAGCCCCATGCCGGTGTCGATCGAGGGCTTGGGGAGACGCACGAGCTGGCCCTGGGCGTTCCGGTCGAACTGCATGAAGACCAGGTTCCAGATCTCGAGCCAGCGGTCGCACTCGCAGGCGGGGCCGAGGCACGGTCGGCCCGCCTCCACCTCGGCACACGGGAGGTGGTCGCCCTGGTGGTAGTGGACCTCGGAGCAAGGCCCGCACGGCCCGTGATCCCCCATGGCCCAGAAGTTGTCCTTCTCGCCCAGCCGGAGGATCCGGTCGTCCGAGAGGCCCGCCACCTTCTTCCAGAGCGCGAAGGCCTCGTCGTCGTCGGTGAACACCGTCGCCCACAGCCGCGCGGGCGGCAGCCCGAGGTCCCGGGTCAGGAACTCCCAGGCGAAGGCGATCGCCTCGGCCTTGAAATAGTCGCCGAACGAGAAGTTCCCGAGCATCTCGAAGAAGGTGTGGTGTCGCGCGGTCCGCCCGACGTTCTCCAGGTCGTTGTGCTTGCCCCCCGCCCGGACGCACTTCTGGCAGGTGGTGGCCCGGGCGTAGTCGCGGCGCTCCTCGCCCAGGAAGGCGGCCTTGAACTGGACCATCCCCGCGTTGGTGAAGAGAAGGGTCGGATCCTGAGCGGGGACGAGCGACGAGGAGGGCACGATCGTGTGCCCGTTCCGCTCGAAATACCGGAGAAACCGATCCCGCAGGGCGTGGCCGGTCATGGGACTTTTATCATACCATCTGATAGACTGCGCGCGATCGCCCACGCTCGGGAGGCGCGATGCGTCAGGTCCTGGGGGTCGTGCTCGTCCTCGCCTCCTGCTCCGTCGCGGTGGCCCAGGAAGACCGGCGCGATTCCGGGGGGCGCGGGCTCATCACGTTCGAAGGCCCGGCCGGGCTGTTCATCAACCCCACCTCGGGGACGCTCCCCCGAGGGCAGTTCACCCCCCAGTACTGCGTGGCCCTGTTCGAGCAGGAGGACGTCGTCGTGGCGTGGCACCAGGCGATGATCGCCTACGGTGTCACCGACTGGCTCGAGGTGGGAGCGATCGGCGTCATCGAGCACTTCGACTCCGATCACTCCCTCGCGGCCGGCGGGCCTCTGCTCCGGATCCGCCTGCTCGAGGACGAGGGCTGGCAGCCCGAGGTGGGGCTGGGCGGCGTGCTCCGCGAGGGCGCGGATGTCCTGACGCGACGCACCGTCTTCGCGGCCGCCTCCAAGCGCTTCCCGATCGACGAGCTGGGTATCCTGCGCGCGGTGCGCCTCCACACCGGCATCCGCCGATACTGGCAGGACGCCGACGTGAACGCGGCGAACGGCACGGTTGCCTTCCTGGGCGGTGAGCTCGAGCTGCCCCGGGGTCTCTTCCTGGTGGCGGAGATCTCGACCAGGAGCGAGACGCTGCGGCACACGCCCTTCGCCTTCGGGGTTCAGGTCCGCCGGCCGGACGGCTTTGCCTTCACGCTGGCCGTCCTCCAGACCGGCAACCAGGACGGCCTCGGCGCCTACGTCGGCATCGGCATCAACTTCCAGTGAGGTCCCGGAGGAGGCGCTCGACGCGCTCGGCGTCACGCTCGGCCCGCATCGCCGCGAAGCGCTCGTGGGCCCGGCCGAGCTCGACCCGGGCCCGCTCGCGATCGCCCGCCTGCCACAGCGCCTCGGCGCGATAGACCGCCGTCCGGGCGGCCTCCTGGGCGCGCTGGAGGCCCTCGAACGCCTCGAGCGCACGGTCGAGAAGGGCGAGGGCCTCGCCGGCCGCGCCCGTGGACAGGGCGAGCCGGCCGAGGCCCCGCCAGGCGCCGGCGACCGCCAGCGGATGGCGTGCCTCGTCGTGGGCGGCCACCACGTCGTCGAAGGCGACGCGGGCCCCGGGGAGATCGCCGGTGAGGAGCCGCGCCTCGCCGAGGACCACCAGCACGAGCCCGCGGAGGAGCACGTTGCCGGAGCCGCTCAGCGTGTCGAGGGCCCCCTCGGCCAGGACCACGGCCCGCGCGCCCTCCCCCTGCTCCGTCGCCAGGATCGCCAGGTTCCCCTGGGCGAGGGCGGCCCCGTGGACATTGCCGATGGCGCGGCACGCCGCGAGCGACTGCTCGTGGTGCTCGCGCGCGGTGGCGAAGTCGCCCTCGCTCATCGCCAGGTTGCCGAGGTTGTTGCGGGCCCCGGCGATGCATTCGGTGTCGCCGGTGCGCTCCCAGATCGTGAGCGCCTGCTCGAAGTAGCCCCGGGCCGCCGGGTAGTCGCCGAGGTCGCGCGCCGCGTTCCCCAGGTTGTTCGCCGCCCGGGCGCGCTCGGAGAGGCTCCCGACCCGCTCGGCCGCCTCGTAGGCGCGCGCGTAGAGCTCGGCCGCGTCGGCGAACCGCCCCTGGGTGTGGGCGATCCGGCCCTCCAGCATGTCGGCGCGGATGGAGCTCCCATCGTCCTCCGTTCCGGCCGCCGCCCGTCCCTCGCCCAGGCGGGCCAGCGCGTCCGCGGCCCGGTCCGCGCGATGGTAGAGATCGGCCAGGTCGTAGAGCGCCTGAACCCGGGTGCCGGCCGCCGTGTCGTCCTCGCGGGCCAGCACGACGGCGCCGAGCAGGAGGCCTTCGGCCTCCGCCGTCCGTCCGGTGGAGAGGCAGGCGGCCGCCACCAGCCGGTCGCCCTCGGCCCGGTCACCCGCGCGCGCGGCGAGCGATCGCATCCTCTGGGCATGCTCCTCGGCCAGCCCGTAGGCCCCGACCCGGAGGTGCACGCGGGCGGCCCCGCCGTGCGCCAGCACGGCCAGGCGGCCCTCGGCCTCCGTGGGGGTGGCGAGCCGCCCGATCATCTCCAGGGCCCGCGCGTAGCGCCGGATCGCCTCGGGGTTGACGAAGAGCTCGGCGGCCCGATCCCCCGCGCGCAGGTTCGCCAGGGCGGCCTCCGCCCACGATTCAGCGCGCTCGAAGTGGTGGGCGAGGAGCTCGGGGGCCACGCCGTCGAGCCCGCCCCCCCGCTCGCAGAGGGCCGCCGCGGTCTCGGCGTGGAGGGCCCGGCGCTCCCGGAGCAGCAGGGTCTCGTAGCATGCTTCCTGAAAGAGCGGCTGGCGGAAGCCCCACCGGCCGGCCCCGAGGTCCGTGATCAGGTCACGGCGACGGAGCCCGGGCAGAAGCTCGGCGACCGGCGGCCCGCGACGGGCGGGCGCCTGCCGCACCAGCTCGGTCACACCCGGATCGAACTCGACGCCCTGAACGGCACACTGGCCGAGCAGGTCGGCCTCCGCCCGTGGGAGGCGATCGAGGCGGGCGACCATCGCCGCCCGGATCGACGCCGGCAGACTCACCGAGGCCGGCTCGGCCTGAGCGCTCCAGCGCCAGCGACCGTCGCCGGTCTGCGCCAGGATCTTCTGGTCGACGAGCGACCGCATCATCTCCTCGATGAACAGCGGGACACCGGCGGCCCGATCGAGGATGTCCCGCCGCAGCCCGGCGGGCAGGGTGACATCGCCCACGAGCCGATCGAGCAGCACGCCGGCCGCCTCGTCGCCGAGGCGACCGAGCTGGATCACGACCGAGAGCTCGTGGGGTGGCCGGGCCTCGTCGCGGGCCGTCACGATCACCGGCATCGGCCAGCCGGTGGGCTCGGCGCCCATCGACTCCAGGAGCTCCACCGAGGCCTCGTCGGCCAGCTCGTAGGAATCGAGGCCCACCGCGACATCCGGGGCGTGGGTCGCCAGCTCGCGGAGGAGCGTGGCCACGCCGCGCTCGACCATCCGGCGCAACGTCTGTGGATCCGGATCGGGGGCCGGCACCCCGAGCCGGCTCGGAGCCGCCAGGTGCCACAGCGCGTCCAGGAACGGGCTCAGGGCCGGACCCAGGGGGGCCAGGGCGCCCGCGAACGCCGGCCGCGTGGCGGGCGGGGCGGCGTCGCCGGTGAGGTCGCGGACGACGGCCAGGACCAGTCGCCGCGCCAGGCCGAACGGCCGGCGGCGGGCCTCCGGCGTCGCGACGACGGCGACGAGACGCACATCGGTCAGCCGGCGGGTCGCCTCCTCGACGAGCCGCGTCTTCCCGATGCCCATCTCGCCGCGGATCTCGATCCAGCGCGCCGATGCCCCCTCGCGGCCGGCGGCGGCGCGCCAGCGGGCCGTGAGCGCCGCCAGCTCGGCCTCCCGCCCGGCGAGCGCGACCGACAGCCCATCGCGGCCGCGGGGATCGACCTCCGCGACCTCCCGCACGAGCTCGTAGGCCTCGACCGGCTCCGCCTTGCCCTTCACCGTGAGCTGGCGGGGCGGCCCGAACTCGAACTGCCCGCGCGTCCGCCGGACCACTTCCCGGGAGACGAGCACCCCGCCCGGCGGCGCCGCCGACTCCAGGCGCGAGGCCAGGTTGACGGTGTCTCCCATGACGGAGTAGTCCATGCGCACGTCCGAGCCGACGCCCCCGGCCAGCACGAGGCCGCAGTGGAGGCCGATCCGCATGCGGAGGGGGACCCCGGTGCGCGCTTCGCACCGCTCGGCGAAGCCCGCCAGGAAGACCTGCATCGCCAGCGCCGCCCGGCAGGCCCGCGCCGGGTCGTCCTCGTGGGCGACCGGCGCGCCGAAGAGGGCCATGACGCTGTCCCCGATGTACTTGTCGACGTAGCCCTCCTCCTCGGAGATCGCCGCACCGAGTCCGGCGAAGCAGTCGTTCATCACCGCGTGAACGTCCTCCGGGTCGAGCCGCTCGCTCATCCGGGTGAAGCCGCTGACGTCGGCGAAGAGGACGGCCACCTCGCGCCGCTCGCCGCCCAGCGCGCCGGCCGGTTCCGGTCTCGGGGCCGGCGGCACCGCCGGCGCGGGCGCGGGAGCGTCGGCGAGCCGCTGGCCGCAGTTCCCGCAGAACTTGAAGCCAGCGGGGATCTCGGTCGCGCAGGCCGGGCAGATCATCGGCGGGACAACGACACCGAGGGCGCAGTCAGTAGTGGGTCGTCCCCGTGAACGTGAACGCCGCCAGGTGCACAGCCGGGACGCGGATCGAGCCGGCCTCGAAGTCCCAGAGGTCGAGCCGCTGGAGCTTGAGGACGTGCTCCATCGCGACCACCCCGGCCAGCGCCTCGTGATAGGACTGGGTGAAGCGGAAGTTCTGCACCGGGGACGCGACCTCGCCGTTCTCGATGAGGAACGTGCCGTCCCGGGTCATGCCGGTCACGATCGTCCTGAGTGGATGGACCCAGCGGGTATACCAGAAGCGCGAGACCAGGATCCCCCGCTTCACGCCCGCGATCAGCGCCTCCCGGGTCTTGGTCCCGGGCTCGAGCCGGAGGTGCATCGGGAGGGGCGCGGCCGGCCCGGTGGGGAGCGCGTGGCCCGTGTTCCGGGCGCCGTTCCGCGCGGCCGTCTGCGAGTCGTAGACGATCGAGCGGGCGTGCCCGCGCTCGATCAGGACCAGCCGCTCCGAGGGGACCCCCTCGAAGTCGAACGGCCGGGGCAGCCCCTCCGGGTCGACCGGGTCCTCGACCAGCGTGACGGTCTCGCCCGTGACACGCTCGCCGAGCCGCCCGCCGACGAAGGAGCGGCCTTCCTCGACGGCAAGCCCGGTGAGCTGGGAGCCCAGGAACTCCACCACGTCGGCCACGGCGTAGGGCTCGAGGACCACCTCGTAGGTTCCGGCCGGCACCTCCCGCGGCCGCTGGGCCCGCTGCGCCGTGTGGATCGCCTCCGCCGCCACCGCGCCGACATCGAGGCGGTCGAGGTCCGCGTGGACCCGGTCGGCATACCCCGAGCCCGCCTCGCCCAGCGCCACGGCCTGCGCCTCGGCCACGGTCCCGGCGTGATAGGCCCAGGTCCCGTGCGAGTTCGCGACAGCGACCTCGTTCACGGTCGTCGACACGAAGCCGGCCGCGCGGAGCCCGGCGACCCGGCTGGGCCCGCAGATGGTGGCCGCCAGGCGCGCGCGCCGCTCGGGCGAGGCGGCGGCGGTGGCCTCGCGGAATGCCGGGGCGTGCGGCGCCGCCCCGGCCGCCGGGAGCCCGGCCCACTGCGGATTCTCCGGCGCCAGCCGGACCAGCGTGCCGGCTTGCCGGGCGGCCGCGCGGATGCCATCGGGATCGAGGCGGTTCGTCCAGACCGCGGCCACGCGCTTGCCGGCGACGACCCGAATCCGGAGGTCAGCGCCGGCTGCCGCCACGTTCTGGTGGACCGCGTTGTTCGCGAAGCGCGTGAGCGCCTGGGTCTGGCCGAGGACCAGCGCCTCCGCCTCGTCGCCCTCCGTCTCCTGGAGCGCCCGCTCGGCCGCCTCGCGGAGCGCCTGCTCGCCGAAGGCGCCGGGGTGCTCGGGCGGCGCCGTCACCGGAGGACACCCACCCGGACGTTTCGGAAGCGCGCGGGCGCGGCGCCGTGGCCGGTGTGGGCCGACTGTCCCGGCTGCCCCTTGCCACAGTTCGGCGTGCCCCACATCACCCAGTCGCGCTCCCCGCAGACGGCGTCGCACGAGCCCCAGAACTCGGGCGTGATCCCGGTGTAGGTGGCGTTCCGGAGCATGGTCCCCGGCTTTCCCCCTCGGATCTCCCAGGCGATCTCGGTGCCGAACTGGAAATTGAGCCGCCGGTCGTCGATCGACCATGAGCGGTTGGTGTCCATCAGGATGCCCTCGTCCGTGTCCGCGATGAGATTTTCCAGCGTCCACGTCCCGGGCATGACCGACACGTTGGTCATCCGGATCAGCGGGAGCCTGGCCCAGCCGTCGGCCCGCATGGTCCCGTTCGGCGCCAGGCCGAGGGCGGCGGCCGTCTCACGGCTCGTGAGGTAGCCGACGAAGCGACCCTCCCGTACGGCCCAGCCCCGGCTGGCCGGCACGCCCTCGTCGTCGAAGCCGAAGGTGCCCAGGCCGCCCGGGAGCACGGCGTCGATCTGGATGTTGACGTGCTCGCTGCCGTAGCGGAAGCGGCCGAGCCGGTCCGGCGTGAGGAAGGACGTCCCGGCGAAGGCCGCCTCGGTCCCCAGGACGCGGTCGAGCTCGATCGGGTGGCCGCACGACTCGTGGGTCTGGAGGGCGAGCTGGTTCCCCGAGAGGATGATCGTCGTCCGGATGTCCTGCGGGCACGGCCGGGCCGACAGGAGGGCGACCGCCTCCTCGGCGATCCGGGGCGCGTGCCCGACCAGGTCCTGCCGGAGGACGAACTCCCAGCCGCCCGTGTTCTGGTGGCGCCCTCCCGAGTTCGGGTACGAGCGACGCTGCATCTCGCCGGCCCCCACCGCCTCGGCCTCGATGCCGCACCCCGTTTCGTAGAGGACTTGCTCGATGGCGGCCCCTTCGGCCGAGGCGAAGAGCTTCGTCTCGCGCCAGATCTCGGCCGAAGCCCGGGTCGTCCGGAGCCCCTTGACCGCCCGCATGGCGGCGTCGGCCCGGAGCAAGAGGTCGACCCGCTCGCCGAGTGGTACGTCGAAGGGGTCGATCACGATGGGCGTCCGGTAGGTCGCCCGGACCGGCGTCACCTCGGCCAGCCGGACGTCGGCCGCCTTCACGAGCGCGGAAGCCCGCGCGAGCGAGACGGCGAGCGCGGCCACGCGGTCAGCCTCGGTCGCGGTGAGCACCTGGGACGCCGCGAATCCCCAGGCGCCGTCGGCAATCACGCGGAGGCTGAAGCCGGCGGTATCCTGGCGGGTGAGGGCGTCGAGGTGCCCGTTTCGAACGAGCATGTCCTCGACCTCGCGGTGGACGAAGCGGGCATCGGCGTAGGTCGCCCCCCGCACCCGGGCGGTGTCGAGCGCGCGGGCGGCGAGGTCCCGGGCCACGGCGATCACGGCGGGGTCACCCCACCTCGGGATTCCGTGGCGGCGGGCGTCTCAGGGACGGCGGGCCGTCCAGCCGTCCCGGTTTTGCCGGATCTGGGCCGCGTGATCGTGGGCGTGGACCGCGTTGATCTCGAGCCAGCGCTCCACGGAATAGGGGCCCATCTCGCTGTGAGTCCCGACCCGGCGCCAGTCGGCCTCGCCGAGCTGCTCCAGGATCTGGGCCGTCGTGGCGCGCGCCGCCTCGATGGCCTGGAGAGCCGGCTCGATGGGCCGGGCCGCGTAGGCGAATCGCCGGGCGTAGATGCCCTCGTCGAACGCCTCGATGCGGGGCGCGTCCTCGGTCAGGAGGCGCCGGAGGCGGGCCGCGGCGATGAGGTCGCCGTCCGCGAGGTGGTGGACGATCTCGCGGGCGCTCCACTCGTCCCCTCCCGGACGCCAGTCGAGCTCGGACGGCGTGATGCCTCGGAGGGCGTCGGTGACCTCGGCAGGGCCGGCCTTGTAGCGCGCGATCAGCGACTTCCGCTCGTCTGCCGTCATGTCGGGTCCTCCTCGTCGGGAATCGCCACGCCGCACGCGTCGCGGATCGTTCAGCAGGAGGGGGAGTCCCAACCACTCCCCCTCCTGGACCTCCCCCACCTGGGAGTCGCGGGCACGCGCGACCCCCCGCCCACTGCTATTCGTCCGGGATCGCCACGCCGCACGCGTCGCGTACGACGCGGCGGACGATGTCACCGGGAAAGCCGCGGCGGAGCAGCCAGGCCTGCAGGCGCCGCCCGGCCCGCTCGGGTGTCGCGCGCCGGAGGAGTGGCAGTCGCCGGGCGGCCGCCTCGCGCGCTCGTGTCTCCTCGTCGTCGGCGGCGAAGGCCTCGCGGACGGCGGCGTCGACGAGGGGCCGGGCCACGCCCCGGGCGGTCAGCTCCTGCCGGAGGCGGCGGCTGCCGAGCGCGCGGCCCCGGGCCCGGGACTCCGCCCAGCCGAGGGCGAAGGCCCGGTCGTCCACGTACCCGCGAGCCTCGAGGTCGGCCACGACGGCCTCGGCGACCTCGGCGGGGGCACCGCGGCGCCGGAGCCGCGCCCGGAGATCGCGCCGGGTCCAGCCCCGGCGGCTCAGAAGGTCCAGCGCGACGGCCCGGGCCCGCGGCGCGTCAAGGAGGCGCGGTCGCCCGGTCTCGGCCCCGGCGCGACGGGCGGTCACGGCCGGGAATCCGGCTCACGCCCCGTCGCCGCGGGCCTTCAGGCCGACCGCCGAGCGGACCGCCGTCTCGATCTCGGCGGTGACCTTGGGATTCTCGCGGAGGTACTTCCGGGCGTTGTCGCGCCCCTGCCCGATGCGCTGGTCCCGGTACGAGAACCAGGTTCCGCTCTTCTCGACGATCCCGTGCTCGACGGCGAGGTCCAGGACGTTCCCCTCGCGGGAGATTCCCTCGCCGTACATCATGTCGAACTCGGCCTCGCGGAACGGGGGCGCCAGCTTGTTCTTGACCACCTTGACCTTGGTCCGGACGCCGATGGACTCGGTGCCTTGCTTGAGCGCGTCCATGCGGCGGATGTCCAGGCGCACCGAGGCGTAGAACTTGAGCGCGCGGCCGCCGGGGGTGGTCTCGGGAGAGTTGTGGACCACCACGCCGTCGACCAGATACGTGTGCTGGCCTTCGATCTCCAGATCGAACCGGTGCATCCCGCGCGTGGCGGGCTTGACGTAGCGATTGAGGATCCGGGCCGGCACCGCGCGCAAGACCCGGCGCTCGGCCAGGGACTCGGTCTCGGCCACGGGATGCCAGGCGAAGCGGCCACGGAGGCTCGGATGAAGCTTATAGTCCACGCTGGGATGGAGATAGGGCGTGATCAGCGCGTGCAGTCGCGCCGTCTGCCGCGAGTCGAACCGGAAGCCGCGGCCGTCATCGCGAGGCCGGCCCACGCCGAGGCGTTCCAGTGAGGCCATGACTCGTTCCCGCGCCTCGGGCGGCAGCGACTTGTTGTACAGCACGGCCTTTCCCTTGCCCCACCGCGCATATGAGCCGGCAAACGACCCGTCGTCCCCGTACCAGACCGCCAGCCCTCGGGCATCGAGACGATCGAGCGCTGAACCGGCGGCGGTGCGTCGACCATCCCGATCGTACAGCTCGGCGCGCAGATCGGCCAGGGCCGGCATCGAGAGCGTGTCGAAGCCGTAGCCGTTCCCCACGGGACCGATCGCCCGAGCGAAGGGGACCAGCATCTCGTGCTTCCAGCGCAGGTAGTCCTTCTGCGCCGGACCGTGTCCGACCCGGAAGTGTGCCGTATGCGCCCCGGTGCTCCGCAAGGAGCCGTCGCCGAGGCCGCTGCCGAGCAGGAGCTGGAGCTGGTCCTCGCTCAATCGGTAGTCCGGGACACTGACCAGCACCTCGTGCCCCACCTGGAGAGCGCCCGCCCGCACGCGCCCATGCGGCGTGAAGATGATGTGGTTCTCGGTGGCCGCAAAGCAGCGCCGTCCGGAGCGTCCGCCCTCGACCTCGAACTGCAGGAAGTGGTCGGCCCGGCCGTTGTCGAACCAGTTGACCACCCGGCGCGGCACGATGCGCCCGGTCTTCGGGTCGTAGGACAGGACCTCCACGGGCATGCGCTGGTTGACAATCTTCCCGATCTTCGCGCTCGTCCCGTCCGCGAGGGTCACGCGCGTCGAATAATGCATGCACCCGAACATCACCCCGATCTTCTCGCGGATCTGGTTGATGAAGACCACCGCCGTCCCCGAGCGCGAGATGGCCGCGGTGAGCTTCCGGAGCGCCTGCGACATGAGGCGGGCCTGGAGGCCGGGGAGGGAATCGCCCATCTCCCCTTCCAGCTCCGCCTTGGGGACGAGGGCGGCCACCGAGTCCACGACGATGACGTCGATCGCGGCCGAGCGGACCAGGTGCTCGGCGATCTCCAGCGCCTGCTCCCCCGTGTCGGGCTGCGAGATGAGGAGGTCGTCGATGTTGACCCCGAGCGCCTTCGCGTACTGGGCGTCGAGCGCGTGCTCGGCGTCGATGAAGGCCGCATACCCGCCCTGCCGCTGGGCCTCGGCGATCACGTGGAGGGCGAGCGTCGTCTTGCCCGAGGACTCCGGCCCGTAGATCTCGGTGACGCGCCCGCGGGGGACGCCGCCCACGCCGAGGGCGAGATCGAGCGCGAGGGATCCCGTGGGGATGACGGCGATCTCCTCGAGGGCGCCCGTCGACCCGAGCTTCATGACCGCGCCCTTGCCGAACTGCCGCTCGATCTGGCTCAGGGCCAGATCCAGCGCTTGCCGGCGGTCTCGATCGGCCTTGGACTCGGCCTTGGACTCGGCCTTGGACTCGGCCTTCGACTCCCCCTTCGCGTCCGCCATCACGTCCCTCCGTCGTTCTCCCGCGTCGCGTCCATGCGCGCGGGCCTCGGCCCTCCACCGCGTCGAATCGCCGCCATTCTACGAACCGCCCCCGGCGAAGTCAACGCGCGGCGCGCGGAATCACCGCGCCGCGAGCGCCTCCTTCGCCAGCACGCTGTGCCGCGCGCCCGCCGGATGGAGATCCGAGCGCATCAGGTACACCGCGTCGACCGGCGCCTCGCCGTAGCGCTCGGCCGGGGCCGCCAGCGCCTCGACCAGCTCGACCGCCCCGCGGGGCTGGCGGGCCCGGCCGAGTGTGACGTGGGCATGGAACGGCCGCCCCTCGGGCGGGATCCTCTGCTTCGCCAGCGCGGCCTCCACCCGCGCGTGCAGCGCCGCCAGCGGCTCGGCGCCCGCCGTCACGCCCACCCACATCACCCGCGGCGCCCGCGCGGTCGGAAAGCCGCCGAACCCCCCCAGCGTCACCGCGAAGGGGGCTGTCGCCGCGCCGGCCTCGGCCAGGGCCTCGCGGACCCGGCCGAGCGTCGCCTCGTCCACCGACCCGAGGAAGCGGAGCGTGAGGTGGAGGTTGTCGGCCGCCACCCATGACACGGCTGCCCCGCGCTGGCGCAGGACCCCCGCCGCCTCGTGGATCCGCGCCCGCAGCGCGTCGGGGAGCAGCACCGCGATGAAGCTTCGCACCCCGCGAGGCGCCGGCTCCCGCGGCGCCGGGGACCCGCGACGTCCGCCCGGTCGTCTCACCGCGGAGCAACCACCGTGCCTACCCCGCGGGTGTCGGCCGAACCGCCCGACGACGCGCGCCGGACGCGCCGCCGGCGTCGCCGCGTGGATACACGTCGAATCGTGCCGAAGACGTCACGGCTCCTGGAGACAGTAGCGACGGAGGAGGTCCAGCGCCCGCACCGCCGAGAACGCCTTGTTCCTCTCGCGGTCGCTCGCGAACCGGTGGTGCTCCACCGTGACCGCCCCCGGGTCCGCCAGCGCGATGAACACCGTGCCGACCGGCTTCGTCGGCGTCCCGCCGTCCGGCCCCGCGATGCCTGTGACCGACAGCCCGAGGTCGGTGCCCGCGTGGACCCGCACGCCGCGGGCCATCGCCGCCGCGCACTCCGCCGAGACCGCCCCGTAGCGCGCCAGCACGGCCTCCGGCACCCCGAGGAGCGCCTGCTTCGCCGCGTTCGAGTAGACGACGAGGCCGCGCTCGAAGTAGGCCGAGCTCCCGGCCACCTCGGTGAGCCGGTGGCCCACGAGCCCGCCCGTGCACGACTCGGCCAGGGCCAGCGTGAGGCGCCGGGCCCGCAGGAGCCGCCCGACCACCACCTCGAGCGGCTCGTCGTCCGCTCCGTACCACGCCGGCCCGAGCTCTGCGCGGAGGGCCGGCTCGACGTCCGCGAGCCGCCCCGCGGCCGCCGCGGCGGTCGGCCCCCGCAGCCGGAGGCGCACCCACACCTCGCCGGCGGCCTCGAAGGCGCGGCCGCTCACGCCGTCGACGTCGCGGAGGGCCGTCGCCAGGCGGGTTTCCGTCTCGGCGAGGTCGAGCCCGACGAGCCGAAGCGTGTGGACGACGGTGACCGGCTCGCCGCCGGGCCGCGCGAGGCGCGAGAGCAGGTGCTCCCGCGCCAGCCCGAGCGCCTGCCGCGTCTCGTTCGGAAGGATGGCCACGAGCCCCCCCGGCACCTCGGCGAGCAGTCCCGGCTCGTCACCGACCGCGGAGACCAGCACCGCGGTGCCCTGGGGGACGAGCGCGAGCCCCTCCGCCCGGCGCGGCATGGCCTGCCCGCGCCGCGCGAACGCGCTCGACACGGCATCGAGCGCCCGGTCGCTCAGGACGAGCCGCGTCCCCAGAAGCCGCGCGAGGGCCTGGCGGGCGACCGCGGCGCCCTCGCCCTCGCCGAGGCAGACGACCAGCCCGCCCGCCGCCACCGCCTCCCGGAGGGCCCGCTCGGCCTCGGCTTCGTCGGCCGGGACGACGCGGCGCCCCCGCACCGGCACGCCGTGGCGCTGGAGCCAGCGGGCGAGCGCTGGGGCCGCGTCGGCCGCGAGGGCCGGATCAGGGGCGACGGTGAGAAGCTCGGCGGTCGTCACCGGCGGCGGCTACACCCAGGCGGCGACGCGGCCGAGCAGGTTCGCGTACACGCCGGCCAGGAGATCATCCGTGACGATGCCCCAGCCGCCGGGCAGATCCTGGAGGCGGCGGATGGGGAAGGGCTTCCAGACGTCCATGACGCGGAAGAGGAGGAACAGGCCGAGGACCCAGCCGAGGCTCCGCGGGTGGCCGAGGAGGCTTATCAGCATGCCAGCGGCCTCATCGACGACGATCGACCCGGGATCGCGCCGGCCCACGCGCGCCTCCTCGCGGCCCGCCGCCCAGATGCCGACGACCGTGACGAGGACGGCCGCGCCGAGGAGCCCGGGATCGGCCGGGCGCAGGCCCCACACGAGGAGCGCGACGGGCAGGCTGGCGACGGTGCCGGGCGCCACCGGCGCGTAGCCGATCCCGGCGCAGGTGGCGATCCACCGGGCCGCCCGGTCGAGGGCCGTGGACGGCCGCTCGGGCTCAGCCGCGAGTGGTGGCGACGCCGACCAGGTCGTACCCGTCGACCTCGACGATCTCGACCGGGATCCGCTGGCCAGGGCGCAGGCCGGCGTCGCGGAGATACACGACGCCGTCGATCTCGGGCGCCTGCGCGGCGGTCCGCCCCTCCCAGGGAAACGCGGGGTCCTCGCTTCTGCCGTCGACCAGCACCTCCTGCACCGTGCCGAGGAGCGCCCGCTGGCGCTCCCAGGCGAGCGCGTCCTGGCGCTCCTGGACGCGGCGGGCGCGCTCGGCGGCGACATCATGCGGCACCGGGGGCGACTCGGCCGCGGGCATCGCGGCGGCCTGCGTCCCCTCCTCGGCCGAGTACGTGAAGACGCCGACCCGATCGAACCGGACTTCCTCGAGGAAGTCGAGGAGGCGCCCGAACGCCGCCTCCGTCTCGCCCGGGAATCCGACCAGCACCGTCGTCCGGAGGGTGGCCCCGGGGATCGCGTCGCGGAGGGCCGCCACGATCTCGGCCATGCGCCGCCGCGTGACGCCCCGCCGCATGGCGCGGAGCACGCCGTCGTCGGCGTGCTGGATCGGCAGGTCGAGGTACGGCAGCGCGCGGGCGCGCGCGAGCTTCGCGATGAGCCGGTCCGTCACGTGGGCGGGGTGGAGGTAATGGACGCGGATCCACGGGACCGGCGTGCCGCCGAGGGCGAGGAGGAGGTCCCCGAAGTCCGGGCGGCCCGGTCCGGCCAGGTCCTTCCCGTAGGCCAGCGTATCCTGGGAGACGAGGACCACCTCGGCGACGGCCGCCCGGCCGAGCGCGTCGACCTCGGCGACGATGTCGCCGACCGGGCGGCTCCGGTGGCGTCCGCGCATGAGCGGGATCGCGCAGAAGGTACAGGCCATGTCGCAGCCTTCCGCGACCTTGACGTAGGCGTAGGGCACGCGCCCCAGGCGGACCCGCGGCGCCGCCGCGTCGTAGAGGTAGCCCGGCGGGGCGCCGGTCACCCACTCCCGGCGGGCGTCGAGGCGGTGGACGACGTCGACGATCCGGGGGAGGTCGCCCGTCCCCAGGATCGCGTCGACCTCCGGCAGCTCGGCGAGGAGCTCCGCGCCGTAGCGCTGAGAGAGGCAGCCGGTGACGATCAGCCGGGGGCGGCGGGCGCTCCGCGCCTTCCACTCGGCGAGCTCGAGGATCGTCTCGATCGACTCGGCCTTGGCGCGTTCGATGAAGGCGCAGGTGTTGACGACGAGGCAGTCGGCGGCCTCCGGATGGTCGACGGGGGTGGCGCCGGCGTGCGCGAGAGCGCCCAGCATGAGCTCGGCGTCGACCTGGTTCTTGGGGCACCCGAGGCTGACGAGGTGGACCTTCATCACCGACGGCTCAGTATAGCATCTGGCCGCGTCTCACCTCCGGAGCCTCACCACGTTGAAGGCGGCGATCGCCTTGAGGAACCCCTTGAGCGACAGCGGGCCGACCGGCTCCGCCTCGACCAGCGCCTCGACCATTCCCAGCACGCGCTGGGACACGAGCACCTGGCCCGGGCGGGCCTCCCCGCACAGGCGGGCCGCCAGGTTGGTCACGGTGCCCACCGCCCCGTAGTCCCACCGGCCCTCGAAGCCGATGGCGCCGATCGTCGCGTAGCCCTGGGCGATGCCGACGCCGAAATCCAGCTCGTAGCCGCGCCTCCGCCACTGCCCGGTCAGCTCCCGCACGCGCTCCCGCATCGCGAGCGCCATCCGGATGGCCCGCTCCGCGGCGTTCGGCACGGGTACCGGATCGTTGAAGAAGACCATCATCCCGTCCCCGGCGAACCGCTCGAGCGTGCCCTCGTGGGCCAGGATCAGGGCGCCCATCTCGGCGTGGTACTCGCGGAGGACCCCCATGACCTCCTCCGGCTCGGCGGTCTCGGCGAAGGCGGTGAAGCCCCGGAGGTCCACGAAGACCACCGTCACGTCGCGCCGGTGGGTCTGGAGGGGATCGTCGGCGCCACCGGCGACGATCAGCTCGGCGAGCTGCGGCGAGAAGAAGCGCTTGAGCCGCGACAGGCGCTCGAGCTGGCCCAGCTGCTCCGCGACCCGCTTCTCCAGCATCTGGTTCCACTCGCCGAGCTGGGCCGCCTGCGCCTCGAGCCGCGCGGCCTGCGCCTGGACCGTGTCGTGGAGCGCCTTGATCCGCAGCATCGACTTGACCCGGGCCACCAGCGCCGCCTGGTCGACGGGCTTGGTCAGGTACTCGTCGGCGCCGGCCTCCAGGCCGGCCACGACGTCCTTCGAGTCGCCTTTGGCGGTGACGAGGATGACCGGCATGAAGGGGAGTGCGGGATCGGCCCGGAGCTGGCGGCAGACGTCGAGCCCGTCAAGCTTCGGCATCATGATGTCCAGCAGCACCAGGTCAGGCTGCGCCGCGCGAGCCAGGGCCAGCGCCGCCTCGCCGTCGGCGGCGGTGATCACCTCGTAGCCGTGGGCGGCCAGGCGGGTCTGGAGGATGTCCAGGTTCATCGGGTTGTCGTCGGCGACGAGGATGCGGGGCGGCGTCCTCACGGCACGTACTCGCGGATCTTGGCCAGGAGCGCCCGCGGGCTGAACGGCTTGGTGACGTAGGCGTCGCAGCCGGCCTCGAGGGCCTTGACGTCGTCGCCGCTGAGCGCGTAGGAGGTGACCGCGATGATCGGGATCGCGCGGAGCGCGGGATGGCCCTTGATCCGCCGCGTGGCCTCGTAGCCGTCGAGGCCCGGGAGCTGGATGTCCATGAGGATCAGATCCGGGCGCTCGGTCTCGGCGAGTCGCACGCCCTCCTCGCCGGTCAGGGCCTCGAGCATCTCGTAGCCGGCGCTCTGGAGGAGATCGTGCATGATGCGCCGGTTCTCCTCGTGGTCCTCCACGACCAGGATGCGGCGGCTCACGACGCGGGCGCCTGCCGCTCGACGCGGATCGGGAGCGTGAAGGTGAAGGCGGAGCCCTCGCCCGGGCGCGACTCGACCCGGAGACGGCCGCCGTGCAGCGCGACGATCCGCCGGGCGATCGAGAGCCCAAGCCCGGTGCCGCCCTTCTTCCGGGTGCTGGAGCTGTCGGCCTGCTGGAACTCCTCGAAGATCCGCTGCTGGTCGGTCTCGGCGATCCCGGGACCGGTGTCCGAGACCGAGACGACGAACACGCCATCGGCCGCCCGGGCCTCGATCCGCACCTCGCCGGCCTCGGTGAACTTGAGGGCGTTCCCGACCAGGTTCAGCAGGACCTGGGTGAGGCGCCGCTCGTCGCCGCGGCCGGGCGGCAGGTCCGGGGCTACGGTGACCTTCAGGGCAAGCGCTTTCTCGGCCGCCAGCGACTCGACGGCGGTGAAGACCGTGTGCACGACCTCCTTCATGGAATAGTCGGTGAGGGCCAGGGTGAGCTGCCCCGCCTCGATCTTGGAGAGGTCGAGGACGTCGTTGATCAGGCCGAGCAGATGGCGCCCGCTCTTGTCCACCCGCTCCATGACGTCCCGGAGCTTCGGGGACACCTCGCCGTAGATCCCGTCGAGGATCAGCTCGGTGTAGCCCAGGATGGCGTTCATGGGGGTCCGCAGCTCGTGACTCATGTTGGCGAGGAACTGGGACTTGTGCCGGCTGGCGACCTCGAGCTGGCGGCCCTTCTCCTCGATCTCGCGGAAGAGCCGCGCGTTCTGGATCGCCAGGACGGACTGGGTGGCGAAGGCCTCGAGGAGGTTCACCGTCTCGACCGGAAACTGCCCGGGAACCCGGCGACGGACCACCAGCGCGCCGACGATCCGATCCTCACGCAGGAGGGGGACGGCGAGCAGCGCGCGGTAGC